>JAISFN010000180.1 GCA_031263585.1 Prevotellaceae bacterium
CACTATTTTTGCATACATCGAGGGCACAGTAACTTTGTATAAGTTGTGGTTTATTTTAGATAAAATAAGCTATTCTTTTATTCGACTCGCTTATAAATCGCGATTTTTATATAAGTTTGTGAAAAAATGATAGAAAATGACAAGATCCCGTTTAATTTCTGTTTCCATGCTATCAGCCGATTTTGGAAATTTAAATCGTGATATAGAAATGGTTAATACCAGTAATGCCGATTGGTTCCACCTTGATATTATGGATGGGGTTTATGTTCCAAATATCAGTTATGGTTTCCCCATTGTAAGCCATATACATTTAAACGCAAAAAAGCCTCTGGATGTTCATTTAATGATTGTAGACCCCGATCGTTATTTTAACGAGTTTAAAGCTGCCGGAGCCAATATACTTACGGTACACTACGAAGCCTGTACGCATTTACACCGATCTGTTCAACGGATTAAAGATTTGGGAATGAAGGTCGGCGTTGCATTAAACCCTCATATTCCGGTATCGTTATTAAGCGAAATTATTAAGGATATCGACTTTGTGCTGATAATGTCGGTTAATCCCGGTTTTGGCGGGCAAAAGTTTATTGAGAATTCGATTGAAAAAATTGAAAGAACAAAGGAGCTTATTATTGCGAAACAAAGTAATGCCTTAATAGAAGTTGACGGCGGTGTTAATGTTCAGAATGCCAAGCGTATTTTTAATGCGGGATGTAATGTGTTGGTTGCTGGAAATGCCATATTCAACGCCGAAAAGCCGGAAGCATATATAAAAGAGCTGAAAGAAGTATAGTGATTTAATATATATACTTGTTTAGAACATGACAAAAATTTGATATTTACTTACAATAATTTGCATATCAACAAAATATAATTTAATTTTTATTTGGAAAAAGTATTAAAATTTCGTATATTTTCAACTGGTTTTCAATTAGTTGTAATGAAAACGAATAATTTCAAAGCCGAATATAAAACTATACAATTAAATTCAATTTTAACCAAAGTCTGGCGGGAAAATGAACATGTCCTGCGTAAAATTCTTTGGACTATTTATTTGTGCGCTCTACAAGGTACGGACGATTAACTTCTACAAGCTTGCAACGGCATTTGAAACGCCTGCAAAATCGGGTTCAGCGCTACGCCGTATTTAAAGGTTCATGACGGAATACGCGATGGATTCCAAATTGATCGCCCGCTTGATCTTCATAATGTTGCCTCACAAACCGTCATTTAAACTTGTGAAATACAGGACAAATTGGAAAGCGAAATTGCAAAATATCCCCATAAATGTATCGTTTACATATTTACAAATCCTAAATGTGAATCTTGGGGATATTTACAAGAAAGAAGAAGCCATTATTAAGCGTAGACCAACCAAAATCACAGATTTTTTAGACCGATTGAAAGCGGCTATTATTCAAAAGAGCAAAGAAGAAGAATATTGGCAACACTGTCAGATCAAGTCTTAACTTTTACAATTTCATCTTAATTTTCCCTTTCCAGCCCAATATAGCCTGTTTTTATTTTAGCTTCGCCCGCTTTATTTTCATAATGCAACTTATAGAAATAAATATCGGATGTTGCAGGGTTACCTTTATAACTGCCGTCCCAGCCATTATCCCCTTTAAAAATAGTAACTCCCAAACGGTCGAAAATAATCAGTTTATAGCCAATCATAAAAATATCGTTAATACCGTCGCCGTTTGGCGTAAACAGTCGGAGAACTGAAAAATCGCTGCTAATCACATAATCGCGTGTAGCTGTACACCTGTTTTCGTCCTCTACCTGCACTGTAAACAGAATATCCATATTACGTTCTGTTGCTGGAACATTGCCATATATTCTTCCTGAATTACTTAACGTCAACCCCACAGGAAGACACCCTTCCGTTATGGTAAACAAAGGCACATCTGCATTCGACTCCAATTGCTGATCATAATCTATGGTTTTACGGTATAAAGGCAACTTATCGGGTGTTATCTCTAGCTTTACTACCCCAATTGTTACTTCCGACGCATTTAACAAAGTACAGCCCTTGTCATCGGTAACTGTTATGTAATAGCTTGCAGCGCTTTCCAACACATCATCCAAATCAACTATGGCACATTGACTAATTAGCATATTATCACCTTAAAAGGTCGTGCATCTTGTTATTTGGTTTTCGATACTATGTTTTTATTGCTCCAAATTCATCTTTTTCATATCAAAAATACAAAAAATTATTCACTCCGGAGCAATTCTATTCTCCGATTAAACAAGTTTGTTTACCGGCATGGCATTGTTGAATAGAATATAAAACGAAAAAGAGCTGCCTTAATACATTAAAACAGCTCTTTCACCTCACTTCAAACTAACTAACCAACCAAATTCTAAACTATGAAAAACTTATTTTTAAATACTTTATTTTTGTCTTGCTACTTATATGACTACATTCTTTAAAAAAGGTTTAACTCAATAAATAAAATTTATATAAAATCGTACAATATAAAAGTGTAAGCAGCAATTAATCAATATAATAATATTATTATTTTATTTACCATCCGGCAATATGCTTGTGTCCATTTTTCAATAATATCCAAAAATTAAGTAAATTGCATTAAAATATCGTGCTTACTATAAACAATTATGCTTGAATTTTGGCAATTAAGTCCTTTGCAACAGCAACTTACCATTAAGTTGGAAAAAATCCGGAATGCCAAATCATATGCAGAGAACGGCATTGGATTGTTAGTGGAGCTTTTTCAAAAAATACGTCCTGGTTCGTACTGGAATCACGAACAGGCACAGCAACAACTCAGCTTTTTAATTGATATACTGAAAAACGACTCCGATTTATGCGAACATTTCGTATCGCTGATAAACTATGTATTTCTGAATTCCGACATATCCGAAGTACTTACCGAAAGTGGGATACTAAACGAACGCAGCTTTTTTTACGAATTTAATAAACGCATACGACATAAACTTTTACCGCCTTTAAAAAACAAAAACAGTTTTTTATATGCCATAAACACTATTTTTTATAAACACAACGATTACAAATGGATTGAATGTATCGACAATAATGTTTGGATAGAATTATTTGAACTGATGAGGCTTGATTTTGATATATCCAATCAAAACATAATGATCCAATTAACTAAATCGTTATATATCATTTCAAGCCGTATCAGTTCGTTGGGTACCGAACCCGATATAAGGCGCTGTTTTAACTCCGAAGAATTATATGCTTTCATCAATCAGTTTAAAGCATTGCAAAGTTTGATTGAAGAACGCCAGAATATCCCCAATAAAAACGAACACGGCAAGCTTGAACAAAAATTATTTTACGAGTTAAACACTTGCGAGTCGCTG
This sequence comes from Prevotellaceae bacterium, assembly GCA_031263585.1. Classification (GTDB taxonomy): domain Bacteria; phylum Bacteroidota; class Bacteroidia; order Bacteroidales; family UBA932; genus JAISFN01. The sequence continues at coordinate 3,355 of JAISFN010000180.1, forward strand.
GTTAACAGCATACAAGCAAATACGGCAAAATACGGCACCAGTTTGCACCAGAACTATATTGTAATGAGGCTGAAAAAATTAATCGACCGCATGCGTATGGTTGTCGACATTGTTAACAGCGACGACAAAGTGGATGTGTTGCGCATTATAACGCATTTTAAAGACATTGTTGAAAACGAAAATACGGAAAACAGTATCCGTATGCTGATTCGCGAAAATGTTGAGTTTGTGGCCTACCGCATTGCTGAACATGAACGCGATACCGGCGAACATTATATAACGGCAACCCGTGCAGAGTACTGGAAAATGTTTAAATCGGCCATGGGCGGCGGGTTTATCATTTCATTTATCGCCGTTATAAAAAACCTGTTCCATTTTATAAAGATGGCCCCGTTTTGGCAGGGTTTCGCATTTAGTATCAATTATGCCGTAGGATTTATATCCATTTATGCCACAGGCGCTACTTTAGCTACCAAACAGCCTGCCATGACGGCCTCGGCTATTGCCAGTTCGCTGGATAGTAAAAAAAGCGACAAACCCAATTTGGCAGAACTGGCCATTCTTGTATCCGAAACCGTACGTAGCCAAACTGTATCGTTTATCGGCAATCTGATAATTGTTTTTCCGTTAACCTTAGGCATCGCTTATTTGTGGAACCTTATTTTCGGATTCAATATTGCCGAAGAAGAAACGGCGCAGGCATTGCTCGACGCCCAGAATCCCATAAAATCTCTTAGCATTTTATACGCCTGTTTTACAGGGGTATTCCTTTACTTGTCGGGGATTATATCGGGCTATTTCGATAACCTAGCAGTTTATGGGAATATCCCCCAGCGTTTGCGTGAACATCCCGGATTAAAACGGACACTTCCTCAAAGATATATCGACAAAATTGCCAATTACGCCAGCAAACACCTGGGCGGACTTATGGGTAACCTCTCCCTGGGTTTCTTTTTGGGTATGGCCGGATTTATAGGGTATATCTTCGGCATTAATTTCGATATCCGACATATTACCGTGTCAACCGGCAATTTTGCCATCGGTTTGCAGGGCTTGGGCTTTAACGTTACAACCGCCGACCTGATATGGACTACCGTAGGCGTATTGTTAATAGGCTTTTTTAATTTTTTGGTAAGTTTTGCCCTTGCTTTTTTTACGGCGCTGGCATCGCGTAAAATACGGTTTAGGCATTACAGGCGTTTCGGCAGATTTTTGCTCCGCTTATTCATACGATATCCGCTCGATTTTATCCGCCCGCCCAAAAGTCAGCGCCAACCCAAAGATTTTGTCCGATACCGTGCCTTTACCCAGAAAGAAATTACCCGGGAATAATAGCTTTATAATTGCATATCGTATTATGGGATAAATCCATCTCTTTACCGTTAATAAATCATTAAATACTTCAAAATACTCAGGTTCATAAATTAATCGAATACTACTAATCTGATTGAAAATCTGCATAGAAAAATCAGAAAATACATTAAAAACAAACTCTCATTCCCTAATGATGATGCCTTGAAAAAATCTGTTTATCTGGCTATTGCTGAAACTGAAAAGAAGTGATATCAACCCGTCCAGAATTGGGGTATGGTTTTTAAGCTATTTTTGAAAATCGTCTTTTTATCTACTGAATGGCGCAGTTTAAACTGCTCATTCATCATGTGCTCCTCCTTCATAAGCATAAAAAGGAGTCGTCATTCGTTTTACCAAAACTATTACGATCTCTAAGCGTGACCAGTTTTTATACTTACTCCTGAAGTTTGGCTAGATGTTTTTCTTGCAGCATTTTGATCTTTTTAAGTTCTTCTTTACTGCGGTTTTCTCTATTAATCTGATTCAACCGTCCTTTCTACTCTTCGCTGTTAATGGAATAAGGAGATTCACCACTCAGGTTCTTTATTCTGAGCAATACCCTCTTCTTTCTGAGGGTGTAACGTTTAGCACGGCTCTCCTGTTTTTTCCTATCCGCATAATCTTCTTCCAAACTGATATGGCGCATATCTATAAGAATGAAAACGGTTTGAAAGAACAGCTTATGAATACTTTGCTTTAAACGCAATAAACGGTAATTGTTGATAATCCTGAAATTAGACCGATGATCGCCAGAATGCCATATGTAATAGCTGTTTTGCTCTATACGGGCGACTATTTTGAAACAGGAATAGACCTTGTTTTGATAAACATAGAAAAGGACTTTTAATAACGTATGGGGATGCTAACCGCTATTAGCTCCTCTTTTTTATCCAAAATCAATATCGGATAAATCCAACTTCTCAACAATGTGGCTTACTAAACACACAGGGCTGTATTCTGCTATCTTGCCGTCCATGCTTACAGGGAAGAGAGCTCCCTGGCCCCAATTATATGCCGCCCATGTTATCCTAGCTTTAAAGCAATATTTGTCTATCGGTTATAACTTAATTATAAGAAATTTATACAAAAAATGGGCATTCTTAACTTTTGGGACACCCTCGCTTTAATCTTGATATTTGATATTGAATCATTATCAAGTTGTCAAGCTGAACATTAGTGAGGCATCTTGTAACTTAATAAGAAATAGATCCTTCGGTTCACTTAGGATGACAACATAACAACGATTTGACATTAAAGCAGTTTTTAGACTTTCTGTACTGATATCCGGATATTTATATCATCATCCAGGTCAATTACAACGGCATTGGAAGGGTTTCCCCACTCAATGCTCAGAGCAAGGGTTTGTGTGGCGATGTAATCTTTAAAATAGGTAACGGCGCCCTCAATGGCCGGATGTTTTTCAAATACTATATTTATTTTATCGGTTACATCGAAATTACTTTCCTTGCGGATATTTTGTATGCGGTTAATCAACTCGCGAGCAATACCTTCGCGCTGCAATTCCTTGGTAACGGTAATATCGAGCGCTACGGTTAAACGCCCCTCGGTAGCCACCAGCCATCCAGGTATATCTTCCGATGTAATCTCCACATCTTCCATTGTCATATTCACACAACCCGATGCCAGCGACAAACTGTATTTGCCCTCTTTTTCAAATCCAGCAATATCCTGTTGTGTAAAACCGGCTACAGCCACCGAAATTTCTTTCATCTGCTTACCGTAACGGGGACCTAAAGTTTTAAAATTGGGTTTAATTTTTTTAACCAAAATACCTGTTGTGTCGGTTAAAAATTTCATTTCCTTCACATTAACCTCATTCAGTATAAGCTGCTTCACATCCGCCAGTTTTTGCTGCAACGATGCCTCTAATACAGGAATCATTATTTTGGTAAGGGGTTGGCGCACCTTTATATTCACCTTGCGCCGCAAAGCTAGTATCATGCTCGATGCTTGTTGTGCCAGCGCCATACGTTCTTCCAGATTTTTGTCTATCAAATCCTCATTATACAACGGAAAATCGGCTAAGTGTACTGATTTGCACTCTCCTGTTACGGCAGCTGTCAAATCGCCGTATAACTGGTCGGTATAAAACGGTGCAATAGGCGATGCCAGCAATGCAATGGTTTTAAGGCATGTATATAACGTTTGATAAGCCGCTACTTTATCTTTGTTATATTCGCCGCCCCAAAAACGCTTACGGTTTAAGCGCACATACCAGTTACTCAGGTTGTTTCCTACAAACTCCTGTATCAATCGTCCTGCACGGGTCGGCTCGTAATTGGCATAACTCTCGTCAACTTCTTTTACCAAAGTGTTCAACAACGAGATAATCCAGCGATCTATTTCAGGACGCTCACAAACCGGCGCTTCCTCCTCGTTTCCCACAAATCTGTCAACATTGGCATATAGGGCAAAGAATGAATAGGTATTGTAAAGCGTGCCGAAAAATTTACGGCGAACCTCGTCAACTCCCTCGATATCGAATTTCAGATTATCCCAAGGCTGCGAATTGGTTATCATGTACCAGCGCACGGCATCGGCTCCGTATTTTTCAATCGCTTCAAACGGATCGACACCATTTCCGAGACGTTTCGACATTTTGTTGCCATTTTTATCCAATACAAGCCCGTTGGATATTACGGCTTTAAACGATACGCTATCGAAAACCATTGTTGCAATGGCATGCAGGGTAAAAAACCACCCGCGGGTTTGGTCAACGCCTTCCGCAATAAAGTTGGCGGGGAAAGCCGTTCCCTTATCTATACCATTTTTATTTTCGAACGGATAATGCACCTGGGCATAGGGCATGGCGCCGCTATCGAACCAAACGTCAATCAAATCGGCTTCGCGCTTCATCGGCAAGCCCTTGTCCGATACTAAAACAACCTCGTCGATAAACGGACGGTGTAAATCGAGCTTGTCGTAGTTTTCTTTCGAGTAATCGCCAACTTTAAAATGTACATAGGGGTTCTTTGCCATAACACCCGCTGCCATAGCCTTATCAATTTCGGCCATAAGCTCTTCCATCGAGCCGATGCATTTGCTTTCGCTTCCGTCATCAGTACGCCATATCGGTAGCGGCGTACCCCAGTAACGCGAACGCGACAGGTTCCAGTCCTGCAAATTTTCGAGCCATTTGCCAAAGCGCCCCGTTCCAGTACTTTCTGGTTTCCATGCAATTGTATCATTCAATTCCATCAGGCGATCGCGGCAGGCTGTTGTTTTAATGAACCACGAGTCTAACGGATAATACAATACGGGCTTATCAGTACGCCAGCAATGTGGGTAGCTATGTATATACTTTTCGCTTTTGAACAGCAAACCCTGCTGTTTAAGCCATACCACCAAATCGACATCCAACGTAGGATCTTTCTCGGTCAAATGCGAGTCGTATTCGTTTTTCACCCAACGGCCGGCAAACACCGAATATAATGCAACATTCATATATTGCTCCACAAAAGCAGTATCCAAATCTTTAATGTCGAAATAACATCCACGTTTGTCAACCATAGGCTGCCTATTGCTTGCCGTATCAATCAACATTAAAGGCGGTACGCCGTTTGCCTTGGCCACACGGTCGTCGTCGGCGCCAAAAGTCGGTGCAATGTGCACAATCCCTGTTCCGTCTTCGGTGGTAACAAAATCACCGGTAATAACACGGAAAGCTCCTTTGCCCGGGTTTACCCAGGGGAAAAGCTGTTTGTATTGCAGCCCTGACAATTGCTTGCCCGTGCATTCGCCCAATACAATGAACGGGATATTTTTATTGCCTGTTTTATAGGAATCAAATTCAAGTTCCTTATTTTTTTCGGGAAAATATTTGCCCAATAAATCCTTAGCCAGCACTACACGGCAAGGCTCGCCACTATACGGATTATATGTACGCACAGTTACATAACTGATGTTCGACCCCACACACAATGCTGTATTGGAAGGTAACGTCCAGGGTGTAGTTGTCCATGCCAAAAAGTAGGGCTTATCCGTATATGATTTATCTTGCTGAAGCTTATTAAGCCTATTAATCGACTCATCATCAGCCTCAAACATTGCCACGCAGGTAGTGTCTTTTACATCGCGGTAGCAACCGGGTTGATTCAGTTCGTGCGTACTTAAGCCTGTACCCGCAGCCGGCGAATACGGCTGAATGGTATAGCCCTTGTACATCAAGCCTTTTTCGTACAATTGCTTCAACAGCCACCATAAAGTTTCGATATAATTGCTCTCGTAGGTAATGTACGGATGTTTCATATCAACCCAATACCCCATAATGCGGGTGAGGCGCTCCCACTCGCCGGTATATTTCATTACCTCCTCGCGGCATTTATGGTTATATTCCTCGACACTGATTTTTTTACCGATATCTTCTTTCGTGATGCCCAGCATTTTTTCGACAGCCAGCTCTACGGGTAAACCGTGAGTATCCCATCCTGCCTTACGGTCGACTAGATATCCTTTTTGCGTTTTGTAACGGCAAAAAATATCTTTAATGGCACGTGCCATTACGTGGTGTATGCCCGGCATACCGTTTGCTGACGGCGGCCCTTCATAAAAAACAAACGTAGGCTGATCCGCCCTTATATCCAGGCTATACCGGAATAAATGGCGCTCATCCCATGCTCGCAAAACATCTTTGTTGATTTGAGATAAATCAAGCCCTTTGTACTCACGAAACTTCATATTCAGATTCCTTTAATCTACTTGTATTGAGAATAAAAACACTTCAATACATACTCAAGTTCATTGGAAATGTGTGAAGCGGTATATAATTCCTCTAAAAAATCATTAATATTAACGTTCATTTTCTTTATTTTTAACTAATTATAACTTGAAATATCATTATATCTTGCTTCCAGCTCATCCTCATAATATTCCAGCAGTTTTTCAATAGTTTTTGTTGCTATAGGACCTCGAAAATCTTTATGATAATAAAAGCCATCTCTACCTGGTGAAAAGTAGGGTAATTCTGGAATTAATTTAAGGATTAAATCAGAAGCTGAATTATAGTTATACTCAGCATAATCTATGAATTCACATTCATGGGCAGCTTTTACCAATTGCTTATCTATAGTCTCCATGGATTGGGGAGAAGTTTCCAGGGCTGTCCTAAGCAACTCAATTTTCTGTACATGGGTTAGAGTTGTTATCATTTCGTTCACTATTTACTAATGTTCATATTTTTCTTCCGGATTATACTACTATATAACTTTATCCAATTATTTATATAAAAATGGATACAAAACCTGCAAATATACGAAAAAAGAATGTATACAATTTATGATTTAAAATTACAGATTTAAAATTTTTAAAAATCTGACAATGTGCCAAATATAACAATAATTGTATAGATATTTACTGTAAACCACATAAGGCTATTTCCTCTTTGTATAATTTTTAAATAAATTAAGTTTTTAAAAGCATTTATTGATATATTTTGTCATCCTGAGCAAAACGAAGGATCTCTTTTATTTAATAGGATATAAGATACTTCGCTGACGTTTAGTATGGCAATAGTAACTGTATCAAAACAAAAGTACGGACAAATCAATAATTAATAAAAACTTTAGAACCTGTTTAAATTTTATTGTGAATAAATTCTATTGAATTTCAAAGCGATAAAAGCCAGATATATGATAGCTTCACTTGTAGAAACCTTATATTCGTAATCTTTGGCCAGCCTGCGGAAATTTTCCAGCCTTGAAAATATTCTCTACACAATCCATCGTTTGGGCAGGGGCTTAAATCCGGTTGATTTGTTTATCCGGAAGGTGATTCCCATGTTCAACCCAAAGTCATTTTTGACATTTTTTCCAGCCCGTCTCGGTAAGCTCCCTTGGAATAAAGCTTCTTCACTAGCTCTAAACGGCCGCTCAGCGATTTGACCCTCCTGAACACGGCTTTGTCCTCATTTTCGTTCGCTGCATGTATTTCAACCGTCAGCAGTAATCCATCGCCATCCTTAACGGTGTGCCTTTTGACTTTCCTTTACTTTTTTTTCGTCATCCTTACCCTGACTTTCATTTCCAACACGGGTGCTGTTCACTCTTTGCTGTCTACCACTCCAACTCTGGGCAACCGGCGTTTTTTTGCCGTTTCCAGCATCTGTCACGCAAATTTTTATGTATTTCCTCGAGTATACCGTCTTCCTTCCTCAGGGAAGGATAATAAATATACAGTTGCCTTTTCGAGAAACCGCACGGTTGCATGCGCCACTGGCAACCGGTCTTTAAAGCTAAAAAACAGCGTTCAATATTTTCTACCATGGATGTTGTACACTTACGAGCGTATCCGGCTATTTATATTATTATTGCGCCACATTGTCTGTCGATTAAGTTTGCTGAATAATTTGTTATCGTTATTTGTATATTGATAATCACAAAGCTATGAAATATTTCTAAACAAAAAACTGATATACAATATTTTATCATAATTTTAGACAGCTTCTTAGTTTCCCTGAAACGAATTTGTTAACGAATGATGGATAAAAGGCTTATGTATATGATAGATGGGTGAATTTCGACTGCCAGTACATTACATACAGTTGTTCGTATGATGAGAATAAATTCTATTATTTCAATCCGCCATTGAAAACAGATAAAAATGCAAAATAGAAATATTAACTTTGTAGAATTTATTTTTTGCATCAATGTAAAAAATAGGTGAAGATGAAAACAGAACAAGTGTATCATCATTTAATCATTGGAGACACAAGATTTTTGTACAAAGCCTACAATCCTTGTATTCCTTGTGAAATCGTTGTGAAGCTTGTGGCTAAAAATTACACGAATAGAAAAGTATTGAATCAATCACCCTAAAATAACAACCACTCCACCTAATATTTACATTGATCCTCTTTTTTGAACAAAGTAAGAATTTACAATAAAACAACACTAAGAAGATGAAAAACTATAAACGCCATTTAGTAACTGCTGCTTTGCCTTATGCCAACGGGCCCATACATATCGGCCATTTGGCAGGGGTTTATGTACCTGCTGATATTTACGTGCGTTATCTACGGTCGAAGGGTGAGGATGTTAAATTTGTATGCGGTTCCGACGAGCATGGCGTACCCATTACCATAAAAGCCCGCCAGTTGGGAATATCGCCTCAGGATGTGGTAAATAAATATCATGCTATAATCAAAAACGCTTTCGAACGTTTTGGCATTACTTTCGACATATATTCGCGTACATCGTCGGCAATTCATCATAAAACGGCTTCCGGCTTCTTCAAAAAGCTGTATGACGATGATAAATTTATCGAGCGTACTAGCGAGCAGTATTACGATGAAGAAAGCAAGCAATTTCTTGCCGACCGATATATCGTAGGTACTTGTCCGCACTGCGGGAACGAGAATGCTTACGGCGACCAATGCGAGAAATGCGGTTCTACGTTAAGTACTAACGAGTTGATTAATCCGCGTTCGGCGCTTAGCGGAAGTAAACCCGTGATGAGGGAAACTTCGCACTGGTATCTGCCGCTGGATACATACCAAGCGTTTTTAGAAAAATGGATTCTGGAAGATCATAAGGAATGGAAAGTAAATGTTTACGGTCAATGCAAATCATGGCTCGATCAGGGCTTGCAGCCCCGTGCCGTTAGCCGTGATTTGGACTGGGGAGTACCCGTACCGGTTAAGGACGCCGAGGGTAAGGTGTTGTATGTTTGGTTTGACGCTCCTATAGGTTACATATCGAATACTATCGAACTGATTCCCGATAAATGGGAAAGCTATTGGAAAAATGAAGATACTAAAATGGCGCACTTTATCGGTAAAGATAATATTGTGTTCCACTGTATTGTATTCCCGGCTATGTTAAAGGCGCACGGTGACTATATTTTACCCGAAAATGTACCAGCCAACGAATTTCTGAATCTCGAAGGCGATAAAATTTCCACCTCGCGTAACTGGGCGGTATGGCTGCACGAGTATCTAGACGAATTCCCCAATCAGGAGGATGTGTTGCGTTATGTGTTGTGTGCCAATGCACCCGAAACTAAAGATAACGATTTTACATGGAAAGATTTTCAAACCCGTAACAACAGCGAGTTGGTAGCTGTATTCGGCAATTTTGTGAACCGGGCAATTGTACTCGCCCATAAATATTTCGAGGGTAAAGTTCCTGTTTTAGCTAAACTTGATAATTATGACGAGGAAACAATTGCCGAAATTCCGCTTATTAAGCAACGGATAGCCGACAATATTGAAACTTATCATTTCCGCGAAGCATTGAAAGAAGCCATGAACATGGCCCGTTTAGGCAATAAGTATTTGGCCGATACCGAGCCGTGGAAATTAGCTAAAACGGATATGAAACGTGTAGGCGCTATTCTTAATGTGTCACTACAAATATGTGCCAACCTTTGTATCGCATTCGAGCCGTTTTTACCTTTCAGTTCAGTTAAATTAGCGGGAATGCTGAATTTTGAGCCCGGTAAATGGCGCGATTTGGGGCGGGTTGATTTACTGCCTGCCGGCCATCAACTTAACCATGCCGAATTATTGTTTGCCAAAATTGAAGACGATGTAATTGAAAAACAATTGCAAAAATTACAGGCGACTAAAGAGGGAAATACCGCAACAAATCAGGAAACAAAACCCAAATGCGAGCCGCAAAAAGCGCCTATTACATTTGATGAGTTCGGGAAAATGGATATCCGCACGGTAACCGTACTGGAGGCCGAGCGGGTGCCTAAAACCGATAAACTTTTGAAACTTACCATTGATACCGGCCTTGATACGCGTACAATCGTATCGGGTATTGCCGAATATTACAAGCCCGAAGATATAATCGGCAGGCAGGTTTGCGTTTTAATAAACCTTGAGCCCCGTAAAATAAAAGCTATCGAATCCCAAGGCATGATTTTAATGGCCAAGCAACCCGACGGCAAAATGTGCATGGTACAGCCATCGGACAAGATTATTAACGGCGCGCAAATAAATTAAATACGAAGCCTTTTCAAAATTATTAATTCCATGAAAAATCAAAATCGTCGGCTTTTTTTAAAAGCTATACTAAACGGCATTGCAATAATGGCTTTGCCAAAAATTGTAGCAGTGGCAAGGGATGATAAGCCGGTTGTTAAAAAAGTTAAGCTTTAGAAAAAACAGACGATTTTATTTCAGGGAGATTCGATAACCGATGCCGGACGTAATCGCAATGCTACTTAGCAAACCGCCCTTCGGCATTGGGTTCGGGCTATGTTTTTTAGCGGTAGCGGGTTTACTGCATACCTACCCTCAAAAATTATTGCACATATATAATATAAGGTATAGGAAGAGATAAAGTTTACCAGCTTACCGACAGGCGGCAAAATGACTGTTTGGCTATAAGACCCGGCATTTTAAACATATTAGTCGGGGTGAACAATTTTTGGCACACATTGCCATTTGCTTACGATGTAATTGTAAAAACGTATGAGAATGATTACTATAAGCTATTATCCGTAACTAAACAGCAGTTTCCGGATATTGTTATTATTATTGGCGAACCTTTTGCCGTTAAGCAAACAACTTTGTTAATGATAGCTGGTTTCCTGCATTTGACGAATACAGGGCATCGGCAAAAAATTTACCGAAGAATTCGGAACAATATTTATTCCCTAGCAAACTATTTTTAATGAAACCCAAAAATATACCCCATGAGAATATTTGGACATTTGATGGGTACATTTTACACTTGCCGGAGCGCGGCTAATGGCTGAGGCTTTGTTTTAAATTGCTGAATAATATAATTTTAACTGCTAAAAGCGCTGTGAACTTATAAAATATAAGTTCACAGCGCTTTTATTTGATGATATTGCTGTATAAGTTTTTATTTCAATATATTGAAAGTAATCTTAAGTTGGGAGATGAAAAATTCATATTTTTTTACAGGTAAATTGTAGTTTTTTTTCAGAATTAAGTTGAGATATTAAAAATAATTTTATTACCTTTACCCTTGATAAATGCTTATATTAATTTTAATATTTAATTAAAAATAATGCTTATGAAACGATCCTTTCTATGGGCGCTAGTCCTAGCGCTTACATGTATTGGTTATGCCCATGCTCAAACGTCTATTACCGGTAAGGTAACAGATGCAAAGAGTGGCGAACCAGTACCATTCGCATCCGTAGTTGTTAAAGGAACCACTATAGGGGTTACCACTGACGAAGGTGGTAATTACGCTATAAGCGTTCCTGCATCAGCTACAACATTAATATTTTCCGAAGTAGGTCATAGCGAACTGCAAGTGGATATTAATGGACGTACAGTTATTAATGTTGCTATGGAACCCGGAGCAAACGAACTTGATGAAGTAGTTGTAATGGGCTATACTACTGTTAAAAAATCAGCGATAACTGGTTCTGTTAGTGTGGTTGGTGCTGCAAAAATTGAAAATAAGCCAATTGCAACACTCGACCAGGCTTTGCAAGGTAATGTTCCTGGTTTATTGTCTTCCAGTGGTTCCGGTCAACCTGGTGCAGACAGTAGAGTTATTATTCGTGGACTTGGTTCTATCAATGCCGGTACGGATCCTCTTTATGTTGTGGATGGCGTACCTATTACAATAGGTAATATGTCTGCAAACCAAGGAGAAGGTTATAGTTCTCCGTTTAGCGCTATGGCCAACCTTAACCCAAACGATATTGAGTCGGTGAACGTTTTGAAAGATGCATCTGCAACTTCAATTTACGGTTCGCGTGCGGCAAATGGAGTTATTCTTATTAGCACTAAGAAAGGTAAGATAGGTAAACCTCAATTCACCGTAAATGTACAAGGGGGGTTGTCTAGTCGTGCCAGAAAGTTTGAAATGTTAAATAGAGATCAATACATTGAACTGACAACTGAAACTTATCGAAATTCAGGTTGGTCTGAACAAAGAATTGAAAACGATTTTAACAGGTTTGATAAAGATGCCAGCGGTAACTTTTATGATACCAACTGGATGGATGATTATGCATATCGGAGTAATGCTAAGACTTATTCTGCTGATGTTTCGGTATCGGGAGGTACGGAAGAAACTAGATATTTCATGTCTATATCTAACTATCATCAGGATGCTGTTATGAGATGGGGTGAGTTAGATAGAAAATCGGCTCGTGTAAACTTATCTCATAATGCAAAATGGATTAATTTCGGTATTAATTCTACGTATTCGTACACATACAATAACATGCCTTCAACAACAAGTTCTTATTATATTAATCCGGCAGCGGCAGCACAAAACTTATCTCCGTTGGAAAGGCCATTTAATGATGACGGCTCATATAAAGATTATTTAATAGGAAATGGTGGTATTAACTTTGTTCAAGCGAATGATTTAAATAAAAACTCTTCATCTACCGACCGTCTAATTGCAAATGCTTATGCAGAATTAGTTCTTTTTAAAGATTTACGGTTAAAAACGGATTGGGGAATTGATTATACTTGGTTATTAGAAGATGAGTGGGCTGATTTACGTGCTGATGGTTCGTCTCAAAAAGATAAAGGTCGTGCATATAGAACCAATCAAAGAGCGCGTAGGTGGACAGTGGCAAATACATTGAATTATAATAAAACTATTGCAAATGATCATAACCTGCATGTGATGGCAGGACAAGAAGCCGAAGAATACAAGACGGATTGGGTACAGGCTGCAAAAGAAGGTTATCCTAGCCATGTGTTAACCGAGGTAAGTACCGGTTCCAATGTTTATACAGCGGGTGGTAATAAATCTTTATATACTTTGGCTTCATATTTTGGACAATTAAATTATAACTATCAAAATAAATATTATTTTGGAGCATCTGTACGTTATGATGGATCTTCGAAATTTGGGGTATCTCATAGATGGGCGGCTTTTTGGAGCGTTAGCGCCGCATGGGATATTGCTAAAGAGGGATTTATGTCAAGTCTCCCTGTTTTTAACCAGTTAAAATTAAGAACAAGTTACGGAACTTCAGGGAACTCGGATATTGGTTATTATAATTCATACGGGTTATATTCATACGGTTCGTATAATGGAAAGAATGCAAGTTATCCGTCGCAAGTTAGTAACCCTAACCTTACTTGGGAATCGCAAGCGATGTTTGATATAGGGATTGATTTTCAGTTATTAGATCGCCGTATAGGAGGTTCGATTGATTATTATAATCGCCAAACAAGCGATCTTCTTCTTGATGTTCCTTTATCTTATACTACAGGATTTTCATCTCAGATGAAAAATATAGGTAAGGTACAAAATACAGGTATAGAGATATCAATAAATGCAGAACCTCTTCGCCTTAAAAATTTCGTTTGGAGGGTTGATGCAATTTGGTCGATGAATAGAAACAAAGTTAAGGCTTTAACTGGCGCAGGTCCTGATGAGTATGTTACATATTTAACCTCTGGGGGTACTGAAACCCGTTATCGTATACGCGTTGGCGAAGATATGCAACAATATTGGTTAGTTCGTTACGCTGGAGTTAATCCTGCCGACGGAGCCCAGATGTGGTATGACAGAAATGGTGATATTGTATTTACACGTAGTTATGATAATCATGCAACAAATGGAATCGGATCTGCGGCACCCAAATGGCAAGGTAGCCTTACCAACACGTTCTCGGCATATGGTTTTGATTTGAGTGTTTTCCTCTTCTTTAACTATGGTAATAAGGTATTTGATAATTCTTCTTATTTTACGCAACATGATGGTTCTAGATCAGATCAGAACGAACAAGTATCTCAAATGAACCGTTGGCAAAAACCTGGTGATATATCTGTTAATCCTAGGCGTCATACTGGGCAAAGTACGCAGGTATCTACTCGTTTCTTGTATGATGGTTCTTATATCCGTTTACGTAATGCTACACTTGGCTATAATTTCCCAAAAAGTATTGTAGAAAAAATTAAATTAAGCAATTTAAGGGTATTTGTTCAAGCGCATAACTTATTTACAATAACTAAATTCCCTGGGAATGACCCTGAGTATAGTTATACTGGCGAAAACTTTTACCAATATCCAGCAAGTAAAACATGGCTTGCCGGAATTGAGGTTAGATTTTAATATAGTAGAATATTTATATTAATGTAAAAAAATAATGAATATGAAAAAATATATAATTATACTGTTTTCTGCTATGCTTATTACATCATGTGGCAATGACTGGTTGGAACAGTATCCTCATTCATCCCTATCCGATGAACAAGCTATTCTGTCATTAAGAGATGCTCAAATAGCGGTAACAGGGATATACAACGGAACTAAAGGCGCTGGTTTTTATGGGCGTGAAATATTTGTTGCTGCTGATGTTTGTAGCGAAGATGTTGTTTTGCGTACGGATAACTCAAACCGCTATGTAGCTAATTATCGTTGGCAACTTCAGGCAGGTATAAGTAGTAGTATATGGACAACCGGATATACGGTAATTCATAGGGCTAACGAAGTTCTTAAACGTTTACCGGCATTGAACTTGGTTCCGGGAGAAACGGAAGAGCAACGTAATCAGCTTTTAGGAGAAGCATATTTTATGAGGGCTATGATACATTTTGAAATAATTAAATTTTATGCACAGCCTTATAATTTTACAAATGATGCGAGCCATTTAGGAATTCCATATATGCTTGAACCTTCAAGAGAGAATGATGTTGCTCGTGAAACCGTTAAAGTATGTTTTGATAACATCATTAAAGATGCTGAAGAAGCTTTGACATTAATGAATATAGATAAACAATCTGATCCGTATGCCGCTGGTAAAGATGTGGTAAATGCATTTTTAGCAAGGCTTTATTTATATATGGCAGGGCCAAGTAACGGAGCTTACTATGCAAAAGCAAAAGACTATGCCGAAATTGTAATTAATTCGGGTAGATATAGGTTAGCAACAGCTGCTGAATATGAAATTAAAGGAGGAGGAGTTGCAGGTAATCCTTACGTAAGCGAAATGTGGGGCCCTTCTTCAGGTTATTCTATGGAGTCTATTTTTACAATAGCTTATAAAGATGTATCAGGAGAAAGAAATCAGACTGATGCCTTGGGTCGAATTTATCTGGATAAGTCAAAGGCTTATGGAGATTTACTTTCAAGCGTTCAAATACAGGATCTTGTAGGTTATAATGATGAGAATAATAAAGATGTTCGTAAATCTATGTTATATACTTATGATGGTAAGGTAGCTGTGCGTAAGTTTATGGGCGATGGCTCGGTAAGTTGGGATTTGTCTAATATTAACATATTTAGGATATCTGAAATGTACCTTATAGCTGCCGAAGGTTGGGCTAAAGGAACAAGTAGAGATGAGGGCAAGGCTCTTGCCCATTTAAATTCATTGAGAACAAAAAGAGGACTCAGTGCTTTGAACGACTTGATAGGAAGTAATTTAACAGACGAAATCTTACGCGAAAGGCGCAGGGAGCTTTGTTTTGAAGGACATGGCTTAATTGATCATAAAAGATTAAATACATCAATTGTAAGAACAGCAGATCCTGTAAATCCTGAAAACCCAAATTTAGGCATGGTTTATCCTAATAATTTCTTTGCTCTTGGTATTCCTTCAGGCGAGTTAAATGTAAATAAACTTATAGTACAAAATCCTGGATATTAAAAATTTATTAAAAATTAATAAGGAGAATTTAAAATGAAAAAATTTATTCTATATATATTTGCAATAACTTTTATATCCGGCAGTTTCCTTTCTTGTGAGGATAAGTTGGAGTATGATGGCCCTGCTATGTGCAAATTTCCGGCAAATAATTCAGCTATATTTTTTGTTCAGGATAAACCTGATGCATCGTATGAAGTAACTATACAATTGGTTGGAACCCCTCAAAATAATGATGTAACACTGGGTATTGTTGCCGATGCCACAAGTACAGCCAAAGCAGGCGTTGATTATAATATGCCGGCTACAGTGGTTATTCCCAAAGGATCGAATTTGGGTACTTTTACTGTTACAGGTATTTATAACGGTATTGCTGATGTTGACTCTAAAAAATTAGTGATAAAATTAGAGGGAAATTCAGAGATTAAAGCAACCACAACCGTAAATACTTATACGCTTACCATGCAGAAATATTGCCCATTTATCAAGAGTGATTTTATCGGTACGTGGTCAGTAGATGATGTTTCCGGTTATGATGGCCCTTATCCCACCTATAATATAGTAGTTAGTGAAGGACAAGGAGATACTCTTATAGTAACAGGGCTTTGGGGAGAAGTTATGCCGGTTAAAATAGTTTTAACAGAGCCTTCCGTTGCGGTATTTGCACTTTTTATTCCTAAACAAGATTATTTTTGGGCTGACGCTTATGGTCAGGCTTGGATTGAAGAATATAATACAGCCGGAACTTATGATCCTTGTGAAATGACTATCTCTACTAACTATAAAGTATATGTTAATGCAGGATATTATGACCAAGTAACTTCAAGTAAGTGGAAAAAAGTATCAACAAGTACAGAGCCAGTACAGTTATCGGTAATTAAGAAGAGAGGATTTTCTAGTAAACCTTTAATGTAAAGTTAGTTTATCAACTTAACATTGTATGGGTAATATTATAAAACCGGAGAGATTTATCTCCGGTTTTTTTATGCAAATTTATTTTATGTATTTTTGTAAGAAATTTTTACAAAAATGATAAATATTGAAAATATCAAAGACTTGGATGAACGGAAGCTGGCTCTGAGGAGGTATCTTTGACATTGACGGCAAGCAGATACAATTTGAAGAAGAGCAACAGCGAACACAATCTCCCGATTTTTGGAACGATCCTAAAACCGCCGAAGAACAATTAAAAAAACTTTCGTCGTTAAAATTTTGGATTACCGCCTGTGTTGAAATCGAAAAGCAACTTGACGACTTAAAAGTCCTTTTTGATTTTATAAAAGAAGGCGAAGCTACGGAACAGGAAGTTGATGAACAATATACAAAAATATTGAACCTTGTTGAAAATCTCGAAATGCGTAATATGCTACGTAATGAAGGGGATAAATTGGGTGCAATTATGAAAATTAATTCGGGGGCAGGAGGCACCGAAAGCGACGATTGGGCCAATATGTTGTTTCGCATGTATTTACGATGGGGTGAGCGGAACGGTTATAAAACCCGTATACTTAACGTTCAAGATGGGGATGAGGCCGGAATCAGTTCGGCAATCATCGAATTTGACGGCGAGTATGCTTATGGTTATTTAAAATCGGAAAATGGCGTGCATCGCTTAGTGCGCCCTTCGCCTTTTAACGCCAATAATAAACGAATGACATCGTTTGCTTCGGTATTTGTATCGCCGGCTGTAGATGATTCAATTGAAATTGTGATAAATCCGACCGATTTGGAATGGGATACATTCCGGTCGAGCGGCGCTGGCGGGCAAAATGTGAATAAAGTAGAAACCGGTGTCCGCGTACGCCATACCCCAACAGGTTTTGTAGTGGAAAATACCGAAACCCGTTCGCAGTTCGATAACCGCCGAAATGCCTTGCGCATATTAAAGTCGCACTTATATGAATTGGAATTACAAAAGCGTAGGGAAATACAGGCGGAGTTGGAGGGGCAAAAAAAGAAAATAGAGTGGGGGTCTCAAATCCGGAGCTATGTATTGGATGACCGCAGGGTTAAAGATCACCGGACAAATTACCAAACATCGGATACACAAGCCGTACTTGACGGTGATTTAAACGATTTTATGAAAGCTTATTTAATGGAATTCGGAGAGTAATAAGGCTTTATGTCTCAATTTGTAAATAAGCGCATAAACATATAAACACAATGGATACGGAGTCCCTGGCATGTATGACAATGTTTGCGCTGATAGGATTTATTTGATTTCATCAGGAAAACTATCTATGAAATTTTATAAATTCATTTATGTAAGTTATTGTGTTATAATATCTTTTAAAAATTTTAAAAATCTATATGTCCTTTTCTCCATAGCGAGTCAAATTTCAATTGGAATTTATGTTTGGGAATTCACCGCAGGTAGTTTCTTTTTGTCGAAAGAAAAAATGAGGAGTAAATAAGGTGGGAAAAGATAAATTAAGGCGTTTTGCCGAAAACGAAATACTGGAGCGGATGTTTCAACCCCGGTTTGAGGAGGTATTTAATGCCGATTATAAACTAAAAGGACTGTGGAACACCGAAGTATTCAAAAACACCAATCCGATTGTTCTGGAGTTAGGTTGTGGGCATGGAGAATATACTGTGGAGTTATCACAAAAATACCCCAATAAAAATTATATAGGGGTGGATATAAAAGGCGCCCGCATGTGGAAAGGCGCCAAGGCAATTAATATGGAAAACGTGCTTAACGCGGCCTTTTTACGTACCCGTATCGAGCTTATTACCTCATGCTTCGGCCATGGTGAAATAAGCGAAATATGGATTACTTTCCCCGACCCTCAGCGTAAATTGCACCGAACTATGAAACGGCTCACATCATCGCCGTTTTTAACCCGCTACCGTACATTTCTTAAGCCCGATGGCATTATCCATTTAAAAACCGACAGCCGCTTCCTGTACGAGTATACAAAAGCCTTGCTTACCGAAAATAACTTGAAAATAAATCTTGCCGGAACCGACATTTATAGCAGAGATATTCCTAACCCGGAATTGTCCATTAAAACTCATTACGAGAAACAATATTTATCGCAAGGTATACCTATAACTTATTTACAGTTTAAAATTGGTGGAAACGAAACCATTAAAGAACCCGAGCAATTCGACCTTGAACTTTTTTGAACAGGTGTACGACATTGTTCGCCTTATCCCATACGGCCGGGTTACAAGCTACGGGGCTATTGCCCGTGCATTGGGTTCGGCGCAATCGTCGCGCATGGTGGGCTGGGCTATGAATGCGTCTCACAGCGCTGATGTGCCGGCACACAGGGTTGTAAATCACTGCGGTTTGCTTACCGGTAAACGCCATTTCGCCTCGTCCGACATCATGCAGCAATTATTAGAAGAAGAGGGTATAACGATAAATAATGATAAAGTGATGGATTTTAAACTGTTATTCTGGGATCCTATAATTGAACTCGAAAAGCTTTTGTAAGCTGAATTTTGTTTCAGTTCAAAAGTCCGGTACATGAAACATATACGTAATGTTGATGCATCCATATTTTCAAATAGCCCAGATAGTTCTTTGACAAATACCTGCTGTTTATATATATCATTAACAGGGCACTTTATTTGTTTTTTTGCAGGTAATGCCAATACGATTCAATAAATCCACAACCCATTCCGGAGTATAGTCTACGCTAAAGGATTTCTTTATCCAGCAGGCAACAGCCTTCGGATCCGTATAAATATGGATTTTGAATTCCTTGTGCAACCGGCTTATCTGATAACTCGAAAGCATGCCCCAATATCCCTTAGGACGGTTCTCTGAAAATAAATATAAGCCTTCATTTATATATGCATTCTAATAGCGCGGTATACAGTAGAAATGCCTATTCTCAAGCAGTTGGATATGAACTCCGCTGAACAGCCTTTGGACAAATCGATATGCTCGTCACTTTTACATATTCCTTTCCTTTTACATTGCGTTGGTAGCGACGTAATGTTTCTAATTCGCTGGTAAAAATTTCATATCTCTTTGGACAAAGGTCTATTTTTATCTCTTTTTTCGCAAATCTATTAATCTTGAGTTTAATAGATTTTAATACCTAAAGCACATTTATAGTAAAGGTTATTCGGTGGATCCTGTCCGTTGGCAATGGCCTTCGGTATGGGTACAATACCCTGGTGTTTATTGTAACATAAGGCCACAAATACATGGATAGTACGGATGATTGTATAGTAACTTGTAAGCTGCTTCGGCATATCGTCTTCCTTTTTCGGCAAATGAAGATGTATCAACAGGTTGCCTATTACATGCCAGGCAGGTAAAAAGATTTATAATTGCAAACAGGTAATGAAACATCAGATATATTATATTGGACAATGTGTTAAAGATAAAAGACTTGATCAATTTGCAGATTAGAATGTGAGAATTATTTTCAAATTCATTTAATTAAAAAATCGCACATCCAATTAAAAAAGTCGTGCGCCTTGATACGTGAACTATTGTTATATCTTTAAATCTATATAAACTCTATTATTTTGAATTAATGGCAACAACAGGGTCGAGGCGGGACGCTATTACGGCAGGGATAATACCCGAAACAATACCTACTATTGCCGAAATGCTCAATCCCAGTAAAACATTACCTAAAGTAAGCGTTATAGCAAACGAACTTTGTGAACTTATCAAGGCTGTTCCTCCCCAAATGAGCAGCAAGCCCAAAATACCCCCCATAACGGCCAAAAAAGCCGATTCGAAAAGAAACTGGGTAAGAATGAAGTAATTTTTGGCTCCCAGCGCTTTTTGTATACCAATAATATGCGTTCGTTCCTTAACCGATACGAACATAATGTTGGCAATGCCAAACCCTCCGACAATAATCGAAAACAAGCCGATTATCCAGCCTACGGCATTTATGGTTCCAAAAATCTGATCGGCAACCTGGGTTATTATGCTCATCTCGTTCAAGGCAAAATTATCTTCCTGTATCGGTTTTAACCTACGGTACGCCCGTAACAACCGCCTGGCCTCATCGCCCATTTCATCAATACTGACACCCTGTTTGGCTTTAATCATTATGTCGGGCCAAGTATTTCTTATATTTACTATTGACTTTGCAAACTGAAAAGGCACCATAATATCGCCATCCAGGTCATTTATACTTACCATGTTATCACCTTCGTATTCTAGTACGCCAATAACGCGTAACGTATGTCCGCCGGCTTTAATATCTTTCCCGATAGGCGATTCCTCTCCAAAAAGTTCTTTAGCAACGGTAGCGCCTATTATTGTTACATTTTTACCGCTTTGCGATTCGGTTGGCGAAAAATAACGCCCTTCGGCAATTTTAGGGGGCATTATTTTATCATAATCATGGGTTATTGCAAAAAGGTAAGAATTCGACGCTATTTTGGATTTATATTTGACCTCGCGCGAAAAATACGATGTAAATACAACGGCCAATATTGTTCGCGCATTTTGAGCGAGATAGGCGTATTCTTCGTATTTAAAATCGGGGCGTTGTCG
Source organism: Prevotellaceae bacterium (assembly GCA_031263585.1). Classification (GTDB taxonomy): domain Bacteria; phylum Bacteroidota; class Bacteroidia; order Bacteroidales; family UBA932; genus JAISFN01. The sequence continues at coordinate 24,755 of JAISFN010000180.1, forward strand.
GTATTTCCACCACGGATAATTGGGGTCGTTAGACCAAGGAAATTTTTGAATGTATATAATGTCGGTACCCAATTCCAAAAAGCTATCCGAGATATTCCTTTGCAGCGAGTCAATTACTGTAAACATGGATATAATGGCAAAAATACCGATGGTAACCCCCAAAAGAGATAGGAATGTCCGCATTTTATTCGCAACAATCGAACTGAGCGAAAAAACCAGACTCTCGCGAATAAGCCGGATAAATATTATGATACTTTTTATATACCTAATCATTGCCGAAAATGAAAGTGCAAGTTAACGTTTTTTCCGTTTGGCGCCAATCTAATATAAAATTTTACAAAGCAAAAATACAACGGTTTTACTATGTGCTTATAAATGAGTAAAAATGAATAACAAAAAAGATACACACTACAATTAACCAGATAAATTTGCAGGGCAAACGCATGAAAAAACAATCAGATATTAAATTGTTGATATATAGTAATATAATTCTAATTATTGATGTGAAAATGAAAAATATTAGATTATCTGCAGCGAGCTCGCATAGCTCGGTTGCTTTGGGTAAACTTATATCTTTGCATCTGTTTTTGGATATCCGGTTTAATGTGTTGTTAATACTGAACCGTTATCAAATTGTTGTGCTGAGCAAAGCATCTTTATTCGAGATACTTCACTTCGTTCAGAACCGAGCTATGCGAGCTCGCCGAAGGCAATGACAATATGATAAGGGTTTGGTATGAGTAATCGGAACAGTTTGCTGTTGCATTTGTAATAATGGCAAAATGTTTATTTAGCGCCAAATAATATGATTTTTAATTTTCAATACTTTACATCCGGTTATACTATATAAATATGTTGATAATGGGTGGATTTTCATCTTTGTCATATCGCTGGTTGGTACTTATCATAATTTGCTTATCTGCATTTTTGGTGCCTTTTATGGGTTCGTCAATTAATCTGGCCTTGCCCTACATTGCTGGAGAATTTTCGATGAATTCGGTTGCTATGGGGTGGGTAGTTACGGTTTATTTGCTTGCTTCGGCAATGTTTCAGGTCCCCTTCGGCAGGCTGGCCGAAATGTTCAGCGAAAAGAGAATATTTATAGGAGGGCTGTGTATATTTGCCGTTTCGTCGGTACTTTGTTGTTTTCCGAGCAACGGTACATTGCTGATTATTTACCGTGCCTTGCAGGGTATAGGTAGCGCAATGATATTCAGCACCAGCATGGCGATATTAACGGCGGCTTTCCCAGCTCAAGACAGGGGCAGGGTTTTAGGCATTAACACGGCAGTTGTATACCTTGCCGCCGCTGTTGGTCCTTTTTTAGGCGGCTTACTCACCGATTATATAGGCTGGCGGAGTATTTTTATTTGTGTGGCAGTTCTTGCTTTCTTTGCAGGGATGGTATCATTAAAAATACTGAATAACCCGAAAAATGAATCAAAAGGGGATCCGTTTGATATGCCGGGTACCGTTATTTACGGTATCGCGTTATTTACTTTTATTTACGGTTTTACCATTTTACCTCAAACAACCGGGTTTGTGCTGATAGCTATCGGTATAATTTCGTTAATAGCATTTGTGTTTTACGAGCGCAAGCAAAAATATCCGGTATTTAAAGTAGGTATTTTCTTATCGAACAGGGTATTCCTTTTATCGTCGGTTGCAGCAATTATCAATTATGCGGCTACATTCGGCATAGGCTTTTTATTAAGCCTTTACCTGCAATTTGTAAAGGGTTTCGATGCCCGGCATGCTGGGATGGTTTTAATTGCACAACCTTTGATACAGGCTTTCTTTTCGCCAATTGCTGGCAAACTTTCCGATAGGATTGAGGCGCATTACCTGGCCTCAGCTGGGATGGCGCTCATTTCAATTGTACTGTTTATTTTATGTTTTGTAACATCCGAAACCAGTATTGCGGTACTCATTATAATGTTGATGATTTTGGGGATTGGCTTTGCTTTTTTCTCGTCTCCCAATGTTAATTTAATTATGAGTTCGGTCGAAAAGCATTATTATAGCATGGCATCGGCAACCACGGGAACAATGCGCCTTTCAGGTCAGGCTTTCAGTATGGGGTTGGCGATGATGGTGATTTCGATTTACTTGAACAATCAACCCATGTCGGTACAATTAAGCCCGCAATTTATAAAAGCTATGCATACTGCATTTCTTATTTTTGCCATACTTTGCGCGGTAGGAGTGTATACTTCAATGTCGAGAGGAAAAACAAGTGTTAATAAATAAAAATATTTCGGCTATATTTTTCTGATTTAAAATAATTCCAATATATTTGCTTTTAATCAGAGAAAGATTTTTTTCCGAAGATTAGAACAATTATATAAAAATGCCTTTATTAACATATAAATAATTCAAGGAGTTTTACATTATGGAACTAAATTGGGGATATATTGCAATTATTGTTACAGCATTAATTTATATAGTAGCTGCATTTATTCAATTTCGGAGGGCTTTTTTAATGTCGATGAGGGTTCGGCATTTGAATATAAAAGGGAAACACTCACCTGCAAAAATTTTAAGCTACTCCCGTGATAAATACGTTGAAGTTGAGTTTACAAATCAGTCGAACAGCCGTGTAATAACTGATTTCAAAATTAATAAAAATGCAAGGAAGCTGCCTGTAGGCTCCGATGCAACTGTGTTGATGGGGGATAACTCCAAAAATAGCCCAGCCATTGTACTAAAATATGATAACAGACCTATATACGGCATTTCAAAATATGTTTTGTATGGAATTTTTCTTTTTATAATTGCGGTTTTATTAATGGGAGTATTGTATATGACTAGGGGAAGCGTTATATCGAGTTATATTGGTATACTTATTCCGGTAATTGCTGCAATAGCTATTTTTATTGGTGTTACTGAAGACGATATGGCTCAAGCCCGTACCCGTAATTTATTATTGTTATGCGGACTTAATGCAAGTGCGCGCATCCGTAAAGTAAGTTCAACAGATATTACAAAGAAAGGCTATAAACAAATTTCATTTTTTCTAGAATTTACCGACAATAACGGTAATGCCTGTTTCGGTAAGGCCGAAGAACCTTTAAGCATGAAAGATTATCAATTTTTTAAACAGGAAAAAAAAGTTGATATTTTATATTCTACCGACTTACGTAAAGAACATTGCTTGTTAAATTATACATGGCAACAGTAAAACTAAAAAGCTTGGATATTTCGTCCAAGCTCTTTTTTATAAAAATATTAATCAGCCATTTACAATGATTGTTTACTTTCGGCAGTAACATCTTTACTTATTTTTTTGATTAAGACTTGCAATACATTGCCCGGGCCTAATTCAACAAATTCGGTAGCCCCGTCGGCTACCATGTTTTGAACTGTTTGCGTCCAGCGTACCGGAGAAGTTAGTTGTTTTATCAGGTTTTGTTTTATTGTTTCGGGATCGGTATATGGCTTAGCATCCACGTTCTGATATACTGGGCAAATTGGCGTATTGAAATTTGTGGACTTAATAGCGGCTTCGAGCTCCACACGGGCCGGTTCCATTAATGGCGAGTGAAAAGCTCCGCCGACAGGTAATACCAATGCGCGTTTTGCTCCGACAGCTTTCAGTTTTTCACAAGCCTCTCCAACGGCTTTAATCTCTCCCGAAATAACCAATTGTCCCGGACAGTTATAATTTGCCGGAACCACAATACCATGGACTCCGGTGCATATTTTTTCAACGGTTTCATCGTCGAGTCCTAAGACTGCAGCCATCGTCGATGGTTTTAACTCACATGCTGTTTGCATGGCAATAGCGCGTGCGTATACCAAATTCAGCCCGTCATCAAAACTCATTGCTCCGGCAGTAACCAATGCCGAAAATTCGCCTAACGAATGGCCTGCAACCATGTCGGGCTTAAAGTCGGGTAACAATTTGGCCAGTATTACCGAGTGCAAAAAAATGGCGGGCTGGGTTACTTTTGTTTGTTTCAGGTCGGCATCCGTACCTGTAAACATCAAGTCGGTAATACGAAACCCTAATATTTCGTTGGCTTTTTCGAATAATTCCTTAGCCTGCGGAAATTCGTACAAATCTTTACCCATTTCTACAAACTGGGCTCCCTGTCCGGGAAAAACATATACTTTCATGCTTTAAATTTCTTATTAGTAAATTAAGATTTTAATACAACAAAGATAAAAGCTTTTTATAAAACAGAGCTATCAGTTTTTTTTCTATCTTTGCGCCCTATATTCGGCCCCGTAGTTCAGCTGAATAGAATGTCAGATTCCGGTTCTGAAGGTCACAGGTTTGAATCCTGTCGGGGTCACAAGCGCCCAAAGCAGTAACTTATTGAAGTTGCTGCTTTTTTGTTTTAAGTATTATGATTTTTAAGCTGTTTTAAACTTTCTTTATATAAAAATATATAAAGAAAATATAAGTAACTGTTAGGAAATTCTAATTAAATTCTATTAATGAAAATTCTGATCATTGCTATAGGATAGCCATGCTAACATTCTTTCGACAATCCGCCTTTCTGGTAGAACTTTAAAGTTGATTTGTTCATCTCTTTTTATATTTTGCAAATCCCATGAAAACTGTTCTTTTACCCAATCGATAATAAGTGTTATTCTCCAAAGTATGCTAAATAGACAAAGCCGAAATGATGTAAAAGAAAGCTAGATTAAATGCTTTTAAAATACTTTTAAATGCTCACGTATTATTTTGGAGAAACAAAAAGTTTCACGGAATGCCCTACGGATATGATGCCTCGGCCGGCAATTATTCCCCCCCGATACCTACGGTATATTTCTTTCCTGTACAATAGTTTCCGTCCTTGAATGCGGCAGCAAAGCTATCTCAATCATCGGGGGCAATACTTCCGTCGTTTATCCCTGAATCAGACAATTTTTTCTTCAAGTCTTCGACTGTTTTCGTTCCCGTTTTCCCTGAACAAATGCTACGATTTCGCCACTGTCTCTATGGCAGGCATAGACGAGCCAAAGCTTGTCGCTTTTCTTCCCCGCATAAGTCCAAAACTCATCTGCTTCCAAGCAGTTGCAATATTGTTGCTTGGGTTGGTTCGAATGTCGGGAATTAACTAATACCGGCAACAGTTTTTTGATGTTTATTTTCTCAATTTCAGCGGTATCCCTGGTGCCTATCCCGCGGACAAGCGGCAATAAGATTTTTTGTGCTGGGGAAAAATAACAGCCTTTTTACCGCAGTGCGTGGCCGCCGGTAAACTGCCGTCCGCATTTCTTGCACAAATAATTTTGCTTCCCGTACGGTTTCTTGCCATTTCTTTTTATCTTCGGGCTTCGGCAATCGGGGTAACGGAGTGTAATTTTTATTTGCATTCACAAAATACAAATCCATTTCTTGATTGCCAAATATTTATAAGAGCATACTTTTACATCATCACTCTTCGTAACAATGACGGAAAAGATATTTTGCAGGTCGGCGACGGAGAATTGACCTCGATGCTACTTGCTGCCGATTTGGTGGACAAAATGTAGATAACTTATATATCTGTCATTCTCGGCAAAGGTGTTCCTTTATTTCCACAGCAACGCAAAGAATCGAAATGGAGATTAATCGAAGCCAAGCCTTACAGTTCAGACGTATTAACGGCCAAATATCAGAAGGTAGAAAATCAAAGTAGGAAATAAGTAGGAACAAAGTCTATGATAGGACATAATGTTGGTTTTGCTGGTAGTGCATGGCTTGCTTTAATTTACAAAATCGCAAAAAAGGAGTATTTTTAGGCAGATATAGGAAAAAGTCTTATTTTTGCAGCCTATGTTTAAAGCGAAGAAGGAGTCCGTGAAGTAAATAACCTTTGGCGTTCTGTCAAGGTTATCCCTTAAATTCAAACTCAGGCATATTCTTGCCCGAGTTATTTTTATATATACATATTATCAATCATTGATGTGGAAACAGGCGTATTGCTTCCTGTTCCATATCACAAATATTCATACATCATGTGTAACGAAAATAAAACAATTCGCAACTTCGACTTCAATCTAATTTGCGAATACTTTTCAAATGTAGAACGTCAAGGACCGGGCAGTCCCGAAACAACCCTGAAAGCATTGAGCTTTATTGATAATCTGACCCCGAAATCCCTTATCGCCGACCTCGGTTGTGGTACAGGCGGACAGACTATGACGTTGGCACAGCAGACAGAAGGGCTGATTACAGGGCTTGACCTCTTTCCCAACTTCATTAATATCTTCAAGCGGAATGCCCACGTACTTGGTCTTTCTGATAGGGTAAAAGGCATTGTCGGTTCAATGGATAATCTTCCTTTCGAGAAAGAATCCTTAGACCTCATCTGGTCGGAAGGAGCTATCTACAATATCGGTTTCGAGCGAGGATTAAAAGAATGGCACAAGTACTTGAAAACAGGAGGTTATATAGCAGTAAGCGAAGTAAGCTTGTTCACTACTGAACGCCCCTCTGAAATTGACGAATATTGCAAACTGCACTTTCCGGACATAGATACAATTTCCAATAAATCAGCAGTGATGCAGAAAACGGGCTACATTCTGGTCGCGACCTTTATCATTCCAGAAAATTGTTGGATAGAACATTTCTACGTTCCATGCTGCAAAATACATGAAGTGTTCCTAAAAAAGCATGCAGGAAACAAAATGGCTGAAGAACTTATTGTGTCCGAACTGCATGACATGGAAATTTACTGCAAGTACAAAGAGTTCTATGGATATGTATTTTATATCGGAAAAAAAATTTAAGTAATTATCATGGAGACTGTCTTTGACGACAATCTCCATGATTTAAAGATCGAAGCAATGAGCAATTTACAATTATATGGCTGGAATGAAGAACTGTTTCAGCAAAAACAAGAATCAAATTATAAAGATTTCGCACATGGGCGGGTAATGGTTACTCATCGTACTTGTTATGAAGTAGTGTCTGAAACAGGCTGCTATATTTGCGAACTGACAGGAAATATGCTCTATGGAAGAGACACTTCCGAATATCCCTGTACCGGCGATTGGGTTATTTTCCAATCCACAGATATAGATAAAGGAATCATTTTCGATATGTTGCCTCGCACGAAAACGCTCTATCGTCTTAAGAGCGGTTCTGTGTCGGAAAGGCAAGCTATCGCCTCTTATATTGACAAAGCATTTATCGTCCAAAATCTGGACAGTAATTTTAATGTGCGTCGTATTGAACGCTTTATGCTACAACTTTCAGAGGAAAATATCCAACCTGTATTGATACTGACGAAAACAGATTTGGGATTCGATGTTAAGGAAATAGAAAAAGCAATAACGCATATTTCTCATAAGATACCGGTCTTCTATACCAGTATAGAATTTCCTAAAAGTATTGATAAGCTAAGAGAGTTTATTCATATTGGGGAAACGGTTGTCTTTACAGGAATGTCCGGCGTAGGGAAAAGTACATTAATCAACGCTCTTTGTGGACAACAGTTGCTGCAAACCGGCGTAATTAGTGATTCAACAGGCAAAGGCAAACATACTAGCACCCGCAGGGAAATGGTGTTGATGCCAAATTCAGGTGTACTGATAGATACTCCGGGAATAAAGCTGTTCGGTGTTACAAATGACAATACCGATAATTTGTCGGAAATTTTGGATATATCAGACTATGAGGATAAATGCCGATTCAAAGATTGTCGGCACATTAACGAAAAGGGTTGTGCCGTAATCGAAGCTGTTGAGAATGGAGAAATAGGCAGTGGCGTTTATGAAAGTTATCTGAAACTTCGGCGAGAAGCGTGGCGCTATACCGCAACCGTACAAGAAAAACGGAAGCAAGAAAAGTCACTATCCAAAGCGCTGAAAGTGTATAAAGATAAATACGATAAACGATGAGACAGGAAGACATAACAATCCGTCCGATACTATCTACAGGGGTATCGGTTATGGAGGCTATCATGTACGAAGCCATTTATCATCTCGATTCCAATAACCCTTATCCAAAGGAGGTTATATATTTGCCGCAAGTGTGTGTCTACTGGGACGACTAGGGAAAAGGAATGAACTTCTCAAACAGTAAAAAGGAAAAATACACGATAACTCCGCTTACTGCAATAACAGTTTTCTGCTATATATATAACTCCTGAGACTAATAAAGAAGTTAATCTAAGCAGGCTTTTCAGTCTGCTTATTTTTCCCGATAAAGATTTTTTTTGTCTACAAAGCACATCATCCTGTATAATAACTACCGGCGTCTATCTATAAATCAAAAAGCGCATTTATGCGCTATTTACTTTTGCAGGCAAAACAAACCAATAAAAAAATAACAGATGAAACAAAGAATTGCAAGAAATGTATTTATTGCTGTGATAATTTTATTATTGCCACAATTGCTGCTTGCTCAAAATAAAGATCAGCTGAGTCAAAAAATACGCGGAGTTGTAACAGACGAAGCATCAGGGCAATTCTTACCCTATGTTACCGTAATACTAGATAATACCCAGACAGGCGCTACGACTGATGAAAACGGGACATTCGTATTAAATAATGTACCTATAGGCAGGCATACCCTTTATGTCAGCTATATGGGGTTTGAAACAGCCATCATTAAAGAAATTCTTGTCGGTTCAGCCAAAGAAGTTTTTCTGGAAATTCAACTGAAAGAAAATACTCATCAACTCGATGAGGTCGTAATCAGGCCGCGCATCAATAAAGAGGGGCCTTTGAATAAAATGGCTTTATCAGGAGCGCGAATGCTAAGTGTGGAAGAAGCAAGGCGGTATGCCGGAGGGATGGATGACCCGGGGCGTTTGGCCAGTTCCTTTGCTGGAGTATCGCCCAGTGTGGGTGATAACGGGATATCCATACATGGCAACGCTCCCCATTTGCTGCAATGGAGGCTAGAGGATGTAGAAATACCCAACCCAAACCATTTCGCAGATATATCCGTATTAGGGGGCGGGATACTTTCTTCTTTAAGCAGCAATATATTAGCTAATTCTGATTTTTTTACAGGGGCTTTTCCCGCCGAATACGGCAACGCAGTATCCGGCGTGTTCGATATGAGAATGAGAAACGGCAATAATCAAAAATATGAGCATACCTTTCAGGCAGGTATACTTGGGATTGATCTTGCTTCCGAAGGTCCTATAAGCAAGAAGTACAATTCATCTTATCTTTTCAATTACCGTTATTCGACAACCTCCTTGCTGGACAAGCTCGGAAGCCCATTGGAAGAAGGTTCAATAATCGACTATCAGGATTTGAATTTCAAGCTGAATTTTCCAACCCGAAATGTCGGCGTGTTCTCGGTATGGGCTACCGCTTTGATTGACAAGTATGACGATAGACCTGAAAAGGACAAAGAAAAATGGGAAAGCATAGACGACCGCCAGCGTTCAAAGTCAGACCAAACGATGACGGCCGGAGGTGTTTCGCACCGTTATTTTTTCGGTAACAATGCTCAACTAAAAACTACACTTGCTGCGACCTATTCAAAAGGGGAAGTCGGTATGGATATAACAGATTATTCTGAAAATACTACCCCATACATGACTTCGAACAACAGATATACCAACTTGATTTTTAAGAGTTCGTTCAATAAGAAATTCAGCTCGCGTTTTACCAATATGACAGGTGTCACTTATACCAAATTACTGTATGATATGGATTTTGATCTGGCTCCTCACGAGGGATATGCGTTGGATAATATCTCGCAAGGAGATGGAAGCACGGACTTGATTTCGGTTTATAATTCGTCGTTTATCGGACTCAGCGACAAATTGGACATGAGCGTAGGCATAAATACGCAAACGATGACTCTGAATAATGAATGGACAGTAGAGCCACGCGCCTCTATGAGGTGGCAGGCTTCAACCAAAAGTGCGTTTGCAGTAGCATACGGTCTGTATAGCCGCATGGAGAAAATGGATGTTTACTTTATCAAAACTAAAGGTACAGCCAAAACGGAAAATAAAAAACTTGGCTTTACTAAATCACACCACTTGATGCTTACGTATAACTATAGAATCAACGATAATATGCTTCTGAAAATCGAGCCCTATATCCAGCTCCTATACGATGTTCCTGTAATAGCAGATAGCTCGTATTCAGTTCTTAACCGCAGGGAATTCTGGGTGGAAGAACCTTTGGTGAATGAAGGAAAAGGGCGCAACTACGGGGTGGACATCACGTTTGAGAAATACCTGACAAAAGGGCTTTATTACATGGTTACGGCATCCATTTTTGAATCAAAATACTGTGGCGGAGACGGTGCATGGCATAGTACAAGATATAACCGTAATTATATTGTTAACGGGCTTATCGGTAAAGAATGGATGCTTGGACGCAACAAACAAAGTGTGTTAAGTATAAACTTAAAGCTGACACTGCAAGGAGGCGAACGGCATTCGCCTGTAGATGAAGAAGCCACAATGAGCGATCCGGATAAAGAAGTTCAGTATAACGAAACAAAGCCATTCTCAGAACAATTATCTCCGATGTTCCTGACAAGCTTTTCTGCCAGTTACAAAATAAACAGGAAGAAAGTATCACACGAATTTGCGATACAGATGCTGAATGTAACAGGCTATAAAGAATTTTACGGACATCACTACAATACGAAAACGAATGCTATAGAGCTATACAGAGGGGGATTTTCGTTACCGAATATCAGCTATAAAATTCACTTCTGACAATTGAAGCCGGAGCATGCACAGGATGAAATAAGTACATGTTTCTCTTGTGTGTTTTCGGGGAATACGTATATTTGATATCTCATTATTAGATAAATATGAATCAACAATCTTTTATATATAATTTTTTACAGGCTCCCGGATTCAGAACAAGGAGACATATATTATTTCTTATAGCATTTATTCCTCTGGGATTGTCTATGCCGTTTTGGTCGTTTGGCAGTTATGCCGAAATTCCGTTAAGCATAATCTATGGATTCGGAATAGGTATTATTATTGCCATTATGGTTTTTGTCTGTTTCAATGTTTCCTGTTTGGCACCGCGTTACCTACCAAAAGGAGAATATTTTACTTACATCGTTGTATTATTGTTATTGACTGCCGGGTTTATTTCTTTGAAATACATAGCCGAAGATCTAATCCTTTTAAACTTTGGTGTGAAAAGAGCAATGAATGGGGTTACGGTACTGGAATGGCTCTCAAACCTGATGCTATATACAATTACTATTGCAAGCACTTCTATCACGGTATTATTCAAGCAATGGATGACTGATAATGCCCGGATTGAAAATTTAGAAAATAAACAGTTGAAGAATCACATTGAAGAATTCAAAAGCCGTATTAACCATCAATTCCTTTACGCTACGTTGGATTATGCTTCCGAAAAGGCGAAATCAGATCCTGTCCAAACATCAGAAACTCTTTTTAACCTGAGTGAATTATTAAGCTATCAACTTTATGACAACAGGCGAGATAGCGTTTTACTGGAATCTGATATCGAATTTATACGGAATTTCCTGATGCTGGAGCGGCAGAACTCCGGCCACAGGCTGACCTTCACAATTTCGGCTACCGGCAGGATAAATATATTTATCCCTCCCAATCTGTTTACGCCATTGATTGAAATAGCCTTAAGACAACAACCGGATGAATTGCGGATAAGGTTTGATGTGGATGACGAATTGATTAGATTTGAATGCATTACTCCAAACGTTCGTTTATCATCCACTGACTTCAAAAAAATCACCCAACGGTTGGAACTATTGCATGGTAATAAAATTATTCTCAATAAAAAAGCCGCAATCATAGAATTACAGTTCAGAATATGCTAAACAAAATCAATCATATAGTTCCTGATCTACTTTTAAAGCCAAAGTACCGGCTTTTAAGACATGCACTGATACAATTAGTAGTGTTACTGATTACCATGAATGTATTCTGGGATGAACCCGTGCGTATTTTGCCCGGAAGATTTACTGTCTGGGTTCTCTATTACTTGTTGTTTAACGCCATTATTTATGTCAATATGTATCTGCTGGTTCCCCGACTGCTTTTAAAAGGGCGGACGTGGCTTTATCTCTTATTATCATTTCTGCTTATTCTCGGTATAATGTCGGGCATAGCCGTACTTGGAAGTATGATGGGCGAAAACGATAGCCGGGTTAGCACTACTCCTGTTCCTGCAGTTATAGCTATAGCCTCCTCGTTTGCATCATTGTCTCTTCTTATCGTAGGTTTAACTGCCCTCCAACTGCTCAAATACCGTACGGAGAACGAGAAAAAAATCAATGATCTTGAAAATGTAACGATGAAAATCGAACTGTCGAACCTACAAAATCAGATAAATCCGCATTTTCTCTTCAATATGCTTAATAATGCGAATATCATGGTAAGCGAAAATGCAGATAAATCATCCTACATTTTATATAAATTAAAAACATTATTACAATATCAGGTAGATGAAGGTTCAAAGGAAACTGTAAAGCTGAAAGATGATTTGGAGTTTATTGAAGACTACCTCGAACTTGAAAAGATGCGCCGTGACCGCTTCACTTATACCATACAATCGGAAGGAAATACTGACATAGCTATACCTCCTCTGCTATTCATACCGTTTATTGAAAATGCAGTCAAGCATAATCCCGAAAACGATTCGTATGTGAAAATTATGTTCAGGATTACAGGTAGCAAGTTATACTTTAAATGTGAAAATCCCAAAGCTAAGTTACCCCATGCCAAAAAAGAGGGAGGAATAGGTTTGGTCAATATAAGAAAGAGGTTGGATCTGTTATTCGTAAAGAATTACACTCTTATGCTTAAAGATGAAGAAGACGTTTATATCGTAAAAATGGAATTAAAAATATGAGATGCATTATTGTAGACGATGAACCTATAGCACGCAGAGGAATAGAAAAGCTGGTTGAAAACATCCCTTCGCTTAAAATACAGGGAAGTTTTGAAAATGCGGACGTCGCTGCTAAATTCATGGACACCTCCCCTGTTGATCTAATATTTCTGGATATTCAGATGCCAGGTATTAATGGGATAGAATTTGCCAAAAGCATACCCAAAACGACACTGGTTATATTTACGACAGCATTTGCCGAATTTGCAGTTGATAGCTACGAGGTTGATGCGGTTGATTATCTTGTCAAGCCGATAAAACCGAAACGGTTCAATAAGGCTGTCGAGAAAGCAATCAACTATCACGACCTGCTAATTTCCGAATCGAAAAATGCAAATGTAGAACATGTTGAAAGCGATTTTATTTTCATTAAGTCCGACCGTCGGTATTTCAAGGTGGAATTTAAGGACATTCTGTTTATTGAAGGGCTTAAAGACTATGTCGTTATCCAACTGGATAATCAACGGATAATTACCCACATGAATTTGAAAACGATTCACGAGTTACTGCCCCCGAATAAATTCTTAAGGGCTAACCGCTCTTATATTGTGAATAGAGATCGTATTAACTCTTTCAGCAACAACGATGTTTTTATTACTAATTACGAAATAGGAATAAGCAACTTTTACAGGACTTCGTTTTTTGAAGAATTGATAGGAAATAAATAAGCTATCATGTTGCATAACAGTGAGTAATCCAAAAATGTAAGTCTGCGAAGGAACTCTACACGATTACTTTTATATGAATAAAAAATATGTAAACAGTTTATATTACTCCATGTTGAAAGATGAGTATATCAGCTTATGAAATATGCAAATATCAATAAATAAACGAATCAATTAAAAATGCGAGAATAATATCAGTCGGGAAAAGCTCTGGCGATGTAGCAATCAAAAGCAGAAAAGACACCTATGCTTCAATTTACCTCTCATCTTAAAAAAGAAATAGATACAAAGATTGAGCAAATAGAATGCTCGGAAGTTGGTATAATCACGAAGTCTTTGGATGATCCGCATATGCTTACCAATGCAGTCAATCAGTTAAAAATGTTTGTTTTATCATACAATGCAACGGTTACGCAGCAATGGAAAGATAACCTATTCCATCAAAAGTGGTAAAGCATGGTACACACTGGCAGAGGTTGAACGCTTGGTATCGGGACGCGTAGTAAATAACGACAAGACGAAAGAAAGGAAGCCATGAGTGAGGATGAAGAACTAAAGAAATTCATGCAGGAATGGTTCGAGCAGTTCATGGGGCGTTTCGATAGATTGGATAAATTTATGGATATAATGTCATCACGGCACAATGTGTTGAACGGCGAACGGCTACTGGATAATCAGGACTTGTGCCAACTGCTCAATGTAAGCAAACGTACTTTGCAACGCTACTGCTCTGCGGGCGAATTAACCTATATAACCATACGCCACAAAATATTATACACGGAGAAAAACGTAGAGAAGTTCATTCGCAACCATTTTTCCAAAAAAGATAATAACGGCGAGAAAGAACCTGAACCATCCAGTTAGCTTTTCTGATTTTTCCATTGCTTGAATCCCGTACTGTCCGTTGAGATAGAGCGGGGTTTGTTCTTTCTGACAGGCGCTAAAAAAGGCGGATTGCTCCGCCTTAAACCGTTTCCAGTGAGATTATGAGTGCCGAAACACATAGCTGCTATCGAACCAGTAATCGGTCATAACCAAGTTGCGGGCGAACTTTTCACAGTCAAAGTAAGTTTTCGCAAATTCAAGCAAGTTGTAACATTGCTCGACGATTTTATATGCACAATTATGATACTCAACCCTTTATCTTTTCTTTTTACAATAGTCCCATTTTTTATAAATTGGTTTTTAATAACTCTTTGGCATTTTCAATTGCTGCGTCGGTAATTTTTTCGCCGCTAAGCATTTTGGCAATTTCGGTTACACGTTCGTTGTGGTTCAGTTGTTTTATGCGTGTATAAGTAGCTGTTTCGGTATCTTCTTTATAAACGACATAATGCGTATGGCCTTTTGCAGCAACTTGTGGCAAATGGGTTATATTGATAACCTGTGTTTTATCAGATAATTGTTTGATAATGCCGCCCATTTTATCGGCTACTTCGCCCGAAATACCAGTATCAATTTCGTCGAAAATAATAGTGGGCAATTGTTGGTTTTGTACCAGTAATGATTTCAGCGCTAGCATTAATCTCGACATTTCGCCACCCGAGGCCACTTTCGATATTTCTTGCGGGAGCATATCCTTATTAGCCGAAAACAGAAATGAAACAATATCATGTCCGATTGGCAGATATTCGTTGGCAACATCAATTTTCACTGTAAATACGGCATTTGGCATGCCTAATGATTTTAGCATGGCCGTAACATACTGTTCAATTTGCGGAACATCTTTTTTACGCTGTGCACTAAGCTTATCCGCTTTCTCTACCATCAGTTTAAAATAACTGTCGCATTCGATGCGCAGCTTATCCAAAATGCTGTCGTAATTATCTATTTGTTTGAGCTGTTCGCCCAATTGTTGCTGGACGGCGAGTAGCTCGTCAACCGTGTTTACCCGGTGCTTTTGCAGCAATGCATACAAGGTATTCAGGCGATTTTCGGTAAATATCAGTCGCTCGGGGTCTGCCTGCACATTTTCGTTAATCTGTTCCATTTCGGCGGCAATATCCCTGATTTCAATCAGTACAGATTCTAAGCGACGGAATAATTGATCCGATTTGGGCGTTAAATTGATTGTTTTGCCTAACTGGTTAAGCGATTCGCGCAGTATATTTTCGGACGATATGTCGTCGCTTATCAGTAAAACCGATACTTGAGAATAGGCGTTTTTTATTTCTTCGGCATGGCTTAGCTGTTTCAGTTCAACTTCCAGTTCCTCCTGCTCCCCTGATTTCAGCCGTGTACTTTCAAGTTGTTCGAACTGGTATTTCAGATAACCATAATCTGCCTTCGATTGTTGAGACTTGCTTTCCAGTTTGGCCAGTTGTTTTTCGGCAATCTTATAGTTGCGATAATGTAATGCGTATTCGGTCGGTAATTTTTCGTTATCGGCCAATGAATCAACCACCAACAATTGAAAATGACTACTCGATAATAATAAATTCTGGTGTTGCGAATGGATATCCAGTAAAGCATCGCCAAATTCTTTAATAATGTTGAGGGTAACCGAGGTGTCGTTTATAAACGCCCTCGATTTACCGCTAGGGCTTATTATGCGGCGAATTACCAATTGCGGCTCGTAATCTATTTCGTTGACTTCGAATACTGGTTCCAGCCCGTAACCCTCGATAAGGAACAAACCTTCGACAACGCAGTTTTTTTCCTTGTTTTTTAGCACGCTGGTATCGGCGCGTTGCCCCAGTATTAACGACAAAGCCCCCAATAGAATGGACTTACCTGCACCCGTTTCGCCTGTAATTATACTAAGTCCTTTACCGAAACGGATTTCCAACCGTTCAATCAGGGCATAATTTTCAATAGTAAGCGTATTTAGCATAATACTATCAACTTAGTTTTCCGAAGTTGTAAAGTTACAAATTATTCGAATAAACGAGTAAAATATAGATAGGGCTGGAACATTCTACTTTATACCTGTTGATTTTTTTTGAGAGCAATTGATTACAGTTTGTGCGAGTTAAGCATTATTTTCAAGAGAGGAATGCACAAAATGTTTTTAGCATGGCAGTTTTTTAACTACGAAATACGATCAAAATGAAAAAACGGTTTGAAAAATTCCGTTTCTGGTTTTATCAATAGTAAAAACCGGAGACGGAATTTTTATAGAGGAAAACTTGTTTTGTAAAGCAGTTACTTTTACATATAACTCTTACCTTTCGATAGGGTTATACTCTCTTTTTTTATCGGAAGTTATTGATATCTTTCCTCCTAAAACATGCTCTAAATAAGCCGACGGATTATTGAAAAATGTTTTATAAAGCTCATCATAATCTTTTTTAGAAACAGTTTGATAAATTACGCTATTGTTTTTTACAATAGGACGAGGAGGCGTCAACCTTTCTATACCAGTACATTCAAAAGAATAATGCTTTTCGCTGTCTTCAGCTTTTAAAATTAGCCCCGGCAGCCCTCTTAATTTCCAAACTCCCTCACTTATTGGTATTTCATGAGTAAACCAGACTATCCAGTTCCTTCCCTTATAGTTGGCAGTTGCCTTTTGGCAACGATAGCCTAATATATCTAAAGTTACATCCATGATATTCCATTCGGGCGTTGTTAAATGTTCGTTATATTGATAATTTCTCCCTAAAATTTGTGTTAAACAATGCAGATTACCGCTACTGCGCTCTATGTAAAATCTATCAAAATACTCGGTTTGTGGCAAACGTTTCTGAGGAGGCCTATGTCGTCTTCCTCCATCAATAACCACTGCTTGAGGCATGTATTCTATTGGGTTTGCATTTTGCAAAGAATCTACAACGAAGTTTGTATAACTGTAGAAACTGCTATACTTTTCGCCAACTAACAATATCATTTCCTCATTTTTTATTTTTTGTGGGTTTTGCATGTCGTTAATATATTTTGCGTTATATAAACATATTAATGAAGCCGAATCTGTTGTTTGCGCTGCGCTTATTGAATAAATAAACGAAAGGCAGAAAGTTATTATAAATATTTTCCTTATATTCATGATTCTATATGTAATGTTATGAATAATCTTAAAAATAAATAAAGAAGAGGTTACATACATGTAAGCTCCTACTTATCAATTACAATGCTTTATCAACAAACGAGAACTAATTCCAGCAATCTAGAGCTATTTCGAGCTTCATAATAAAAAATGTCCAATTCTCCAACCATATCGCAGGGAATATCTTCATATTCAAGATAAAGACAAGCTCCTTCCATTCAACCTGATGTTGTGCAATTGTCTTGTGCTTCCACTATACTTCCAAAACTAAATATGCATGTCATATCCAGTATAACTAACGATTTGATTATTTTTTTCTCATAAGTACGTTCTCTAAATTATTTTATATTATTCATTATTTGTAAGTGTCTTGTTTATAGATATTTTATAGTTATAATAGTATAAACTAATTTTGCAGATGTACTTAAGATAATAATTTAAATGATTATAGATGGTGATTATACAAATGTATAATTATTCCGTTTGAAACGGACAAATTTTTCCACAGAAAATTTCTTGTTGTTTAACACGGGTTTGATAATTTATAAAATTATTTACTTATTTTGTAATTTATATGCTCTTGGGTGCAAGGGCGGAAGAATAAGCAAGGTTCGATATAATGCTTGCTAAATTATTGAAAAATGACTGGGAATCTTTATCTTATACCTGTTGATTTGGGCAATGATTCGATTGATGAAGTCATTCCTCAAAAAGTGCTGGAGCTTACACGCAAACTGGATTACTTTATTGTAGAGGACATACGGACTGCCCGACGTTATTTAAGTAAAATTAAAACCGGACATTGTATTGATGATATCCGGTTTTCGATACTAAATGAGCATTCTAAATCCGAAGATATTGCAAGCCTGTTAAAGTCTGTTGTTGAGGGACATGATGTGGGTGTGATGTCGGAAGCCGGTTTGCCGGGGCTGGCTGACCCGGGAGCCGATGTTGTGCGCATTGCTCACGAAAAAGGTATCCGCGTTATTCCTTTGGTTGGACCATCGTCAATATTTATGGCGTTAATTGCCTCGGGGATGAACGGGCAAAATTTTGCTTTTGTCGGTTATTTACCAGTGAAACCCAAAGAGCGGGAACAACGAATATGGATGCTTGAAAGCCGCTCACTGAACGAGCGGCAAAGCCAGTTGTTTATTGAGGCGCCTTACCGTAATAATCAGTTATTAACGTCGTTACTATCTGTTTGCCGTAAAAATACGCGTTTGTGTATTGCCTACAATATTAGCCATGAAGACGAATTTATTGTAACGAAAACCATTGGAGCCTGGAAAAAGCAAACTCCCGACCTGCATAAGAAACCCTGCCTATTTATTTTGAATGCCGGATGTTAGAATCCATATAAATGGTATCGGTTAATATATTTTGAGGTAAAGTAGTGTCCACAAAATATAACGAGTTCCGAACCCTGTCAACATAAATATTGTCGAAAGTATAAACTTGGTACGTATAAGTCAAATATTCAATGCAATAAGGTCTCTTCCCAAAAGGGGGGCCTGTTACTAGACTGACAATGGCTCCGTATTTTTTCATTTTGTAATGAAATGCTTCTACTTTTACTTTTTTTTACTTTAAAATATTTTTCAATTCACTCCCATTTGCTTAAATATCTTAAACCGTATATTGTAAGCCCAGAACCAGTTACCCAATGTAGCGGTTATGATGAATGTTACCAGAATATACCTCTTTGGGAAAAGATTCAAGGCATATACATATCATTAGCAAGTGTTCTACAATGAAATATAAAACTTAAGCAGCACCCTCTTTAAGCGTTTAACTGGAGTTCAATGGGAATTATTTGAACAAATACTTAAGTCTGGAAAGAATTCAAAGGCCAATCAAGAAAACATCCTACTCGAGGCGCCCCTGTCAAGTTAAGCAATGCAGATAAGCCCTTACTCTTACTGATGTATTATCAAAAATACCGTAGCCAATTCCATATCGAGGTTACTTAGGGCATTTCGGAAAGCGGTGTTTTCGGAATAATCAAAGAGACAGCAATCATACTAATAAAATATTCCCGCTTTCACTTACGGGGTAAAAAGAGAAAATCAATTTGATACAATACTGGTTGATGTTGCGGAGAGAGCAGTTGAACGTTCTAAAAAAACAGAGGCTGAATTATTCTGGAAAGAAAAGGCGTCACACACGAAAAACTCGGATTATTACAGATGATGCAAGTAGAAAGATACTTTGTAGTTGTTTTGACAAAGGCCGCAGGCAAAGATTTTAAGTTATTAAAAAACAGCAGGGTTTATCTGAAAGAAGGTTCAAAATGCTTGGTAGATACAGGTTATCTGAGAATACAAAAGATTCATCATAACAGTGAACATCCTAAGAATAAAAGCAAAAAAGAAACCTCAGGCAAAAGGGGACAAAAAGTATAACCAAAGAATATCAGCTATCAGGATAATCAATGAAAATATAATCGGAGAAGAGAATATATTCAGGATTATTGCTGAGAAATATCGAAATAGAAGAAGCCGTTTTGAACTCAGGTTCAATTTAATTGCGGCTATTTATAACATTAAGCTAAACCACATATGATTTCCCGATGAGCTCTAATGTATTTTACAGATTTAATAGCTTGATTAAAAAGAAAAACAGGTTCCCCGAAATAAGAAAACCTGCTTTATCCAATTTTATTATGTAGTTTACAATAAATAATTCTACAAGTACCTTTATTATAATGCTTATTATCAAAATATTCAATGTGCAATTATCAACCAGCTTTGTGAGTTCGCCGAAGGCAATTAGCAATTATTTATATAGTTATTTCGTTAGTCCATACTTTCATCTAAAAAGTCTACCGGAGTTTCGCCGATAATTGTACGGAGCGTGTTTTTCATTTTTATCGACTGTATGAACAAATCATGCTCAGGAACGGTATTTTCGTCATGCATCGGGCTTTTAAAGAAGAATGACAACCAGCTTTGAATACCCGAAAATCCGCAACGTTGCGCCAAATCGATAAACAATACCAAATCTAAACAAAGCGGAGCCGCCAAAATCGAATCGCGGCAAAGAAAATCCACTTTCATTTGCATTGAATATCCCATCCAGCCGAATATATCGATATTATCCCAACCTTCCTTATTGTCCTTACGCGGAGGATAGTAGTTGATACGCACTTTATGGTACACATCGCCGTAAAGTTCGGGGTACAATTTGGGCTGGAGGATTGTATTGATAACCGACAATTTACTTTCCTCTTTTGTTTTAAATGAACCCGGGTCGTCCAATACTTCACCGTCACGGTTGCCGAGAATATTGGTCGAGAACCAACCGCTTAAGCCTAACATGCGAGTTTTAAACATCGGAGCCAATACCGTTTTTAACATGGTTTGTCCTGTTTTAAAATCTTTTCCGCAAATCGGCACATTATTCTTTTTACATAAATCCCAAATAGCAGGCATATCAACCGTTAAGTTGGGGGCGCCGTTAATGTAAGGTACACCTTCGCTTATAGCGGCATATGCATATAACATACTGGGGGCAACATCGGGATGGTTGTTTTTCATAGCTTGTTCAAGCTTATTCAAATGTTTATGGATATCACCCATTTCGATGAAAATTTCGGTACTTCCGCACCAAATTACTACTAAACGATCGCAATTATTTTCTTTTTTAAAATGGCGAATATCTTCGCGCAACTGCATCATTAAATCCCACTTGCTCTCACCGGTTTTTATCCAGCTACCGTTCAGGCGTTTCACGTAGTTTTGGTCAAAAACCGCCTTCATTGGGCGCAATTGTTCCAACTCCGTTTTAATTCCCTCCAAATCGCTTGAGCTTAAAACTTCAGCAATTTGGCATGAAGTATACGCACTTTCATCACGAATATCCCAACCTCCAAAAATAATGTCATTTAAATCAACTATAGGGACTACATCTTTAATTTTTGGAAAACGATTTTCATTTCTCTTGCCCAAACGTATCGTAGCCATTTGAGAAATCGACCCGATGGGCTTTGCCAAGCCTTTACGGACAGCATAAGTACCTGCAATAAATGTGGTAGCTACTGCTCCATTTGCACCTACAACCAATACACCCAGCTTACCCTCGGGTTTACGGACTTTCGATTCTTCCATAGTTTTCTTATTTAAGTTAATATAAAGTTATATTCAGATATATATAATTATGAATATGAACATATAAAAATGACATCAATTTCAACCGGATAAAATATTTCCATTTTGAAATCTATGTTCTTTATCAGCTTAAAATATTTGTTAGAGATGTAAAGTTAGTAATTATTTCATCAGCTTGTGATATATCTTCTAATTTTTCCCATCCGCTCACATCCAGCCAAATAGTTTGGCAACCGGCCTGTTTCCCCGATATTATATCTTTAGTATACGAATCGCCTATTACAGCAACCTCATCAGGTTCAACGCCTAATGCGTTCACGCCTAAAGTCCAAATTGCGGGGTCGGGTTTACGTACCCCTACAACTGCCGATTCTATAATCTCTTTAAAATAATGTTGAATTCCAAAATTTTTTAATACAGTGTTTATATTTCCGTAAAAATTTGAAACAAGTACGACAGGGTAATTATTCGATAATAATTCAAGAGTAACTTTTGCTTGTTCAATAGTTTCACGGGTTTGTTCGTAACAAGCACGGGCTATTTTTCTGGAATAATTTTCGTTTCTTGCATTTTCGTCTAACTGCTTGTGTTCTATGAGATAATTTATTTGCAGTTGTAATTTAATCAGTAATACATTATAAAAACTATGTTTGGGCTTAATGAGCGGATACAATGCCAATGAGCGTTCGCCGTGAACATAAGCCTCTTTAAAAGCCTCGTGGGTTACCGGTATATGCAATTGCCGATAATATTGCCACAAAACTACTGCCCAATGCACACCATTTGTATCAATAGTTCCACCATAATCAAACAATAAGCCTTTTATATTATTTTTTTTCAACATTTTCCCCTTTCAATATGTCTATTCCATCTTCAGGCACCTCTTCAAGCTCCTCTTCCGCAGATATTTTCGAACCGCCTATACGCATCAGCAATAAACCTATCAATATCCAGAAAAACTCTCTGATCCGTGTTACGATACTCACAATCATTGCCGGAGCCGATGGTAATCCCACGGCTTCGAATGCCAGCAAAAAACCGCCCTCGCGCGATCCTAACTGCATGGGGGTAAAAAACATGAGGTTGGCAAATAACGAATAGCCTGCATTTATAATAATTGCATCTAAAAAATTCATGTGTAAAGTAGGGAATAAATCGGATACCGCCAAAGCGATTATATATATTTCGACACAACCCAGTATGCGGGTTACAAACTCCATTGAAACCGATAAATAAAACGAAGAGCGTCGTTGCGAATGTAAATGAGCTATTTGATTATCGATTGCTTTTAAACTATCCTGTTTATTTTCGTTGATATTCCGTACCAACTTCTTTATCAAGGGAATTTTTCCCAAAAGTCTGAAGGTTTTTACAAGCAAGCCGTATTTATAACCTTTTAAAAAGTAAATGTTTACAAAAATAAGTAAAGCCAATAAACCCACAAGGCATAACGACCAAACAAGCGTCAGTCGTAAATAAATTAAGGCCAATAATATGGAGAACATCCAAAAAATGAAGTGAGTATATATATGCATCATACTAAATAGTATAACGCTTGATGTTGCTTTGTGCGTTCCCAAATAGGGTTTCATTTCGAGGATTCGATACGGCTCACCGCCCAAAGCAACTACCGGAGTGATGTAATTAATTGAAAATCCGCTGATAGTTACACGATAAACCTGCCAAAACGGTACTTTGTTGTTTTTCTTTTCACCATCGCGAATGATGATATACCACGACAATGTATTAAACACGTAAATTATAGCCCATAAAACAATTATGGCTAAAAAGCCCCAGCCCGTTTTTAATATTCCCTCTATAATTTCCTTCATGCCTACTTTATATACCATTATCCCCAGAGCTAAAAGCCCTACAAATAAAAAAAGCAGGCGGTAAATTTTATTTTTCTTCACGTTGTCCGGTTTCAATTTTGTTGTAGAAATAACGGCTGATTTGTTCCTGACAATAAATCATGTAAACAAGTAAGGCGTTCAACACGGTTAATTCAAATACAAAATATATCCAAACCTTATTTAAAAACAAGCTGATAAACAATACAATTATACGTGTGTTAAAGGTTAGGATATTGGTATACTTCATCAAGGGTTTGTCTTTTTCCCTGAATTCGGTTTTAAGCCACTCGGGTAAATTATCTCCATAAACACTGCGGACTTTTTTTAAAAATTTCTGCAGGTTTTTTGATAATGCTTCTTGCTGGCGTGTATAATTTCTGTAAAACATTAAAATTATTTTACGCCAAAAGTCCCTTTTCCAGCTTAACTGGTTAAATTCAATAGTAAGCGTATCGTAATTATCAACTTCGCTGCCGGTTTTCCCTTTCAAAAACAGCAAATGGATATTACGGTAATAATCGGCCATAGCTGCCTGCTGAATATGGCAAACGCTTGCAGCGACGGCCAAAAGCCATATCCACACTCTGAAACCATCGTTCTGTAACCGTAGGCATAATGCACAATAAATTACAATAAACCAGATGTTACCACATAAACCGTCGAGTATGCGCCCCAAACGCGTTTTGTTGTTCGTCATGCGGGCAAGCTGACCGTCGGCGCTATCCAACGAATTGGCAATTACCATCAACAACATGCCAATGATATTTATTTTCAAATCATTGAAATAAAACAGCACACCACCTGCTACCCCGATAAATATACCGGCAATAGTTACAGGATTAGGTGTTATGCCTAAACGCATAAATAACAATGACCAAGCATAACCTACCGGGCGGTAGAAGTAAATATCTAACGTTTCCTCGGTATCGACCGATTTCAGCGTATCTTTAAATGATACTTTTTGTATAGTACCCATTTTTCTTACTATTGTTGATTTCATTAGCAAGTCTTACACTGTGTTCTTCAGCTAATTTATATATTATTTCTGTTATATATACGAATGCCTCGTCGCGGCAAGGCGCAAAACTGGGCCAATCGTTCAAATCAATAATATCAATATTACCGTTAGCTCCGATAATAGCATCGCCACCATATATGTACACATCTAAAACGGTTGCGGCCTTAGTACTGATTTCTTTTAACCGGTGTTGATCGAAGGGAAAATGTTTAGCTTCTCCGTTTATTGCCTCGTGTCCGAACTTGCTATGTTGTATATCAAACGGATAAAACCAATAGAAAAAATCCGTCCCCCGTACACCGTAAAACTTAACCAAATCGCCTATTAAATGTTCTGATATAACGGCTTCCTTGATATTCCTCACGGCAAATTCTTTCAATATCATGTTTCCTTCCTCGATACTATGCACAGGCGTAACATCCTCTTTATGAATTGCATGGAAATCGCCCCGCTTAATCCAGAATATTTTGCCACCCAACGAGTTAAAAGCTTCGGTAGCATCCTCACCGGTATTTACCAAAAAACTCCGGGGATACGGTACATTGCTGTTAAGCAACGAGATTGTCATATTAGCTCTGAAACATTTTTCGATACCGTAGCCCGAATTAATTACAAAAGCTCCATTATCTTCACATTGCTGCAACTTAGAGACACAACATTTGTCGCGGGCCATACCGTATATAAACTTTTCCTGAATATCTTTTTCACAAAACTCGCTCTCAGTATAAATATCTACTGTACAACCTTTATTATAAAGGCGGTGCATGGTGAGTTCAAAAATAGCACTATCATTACCTGTATGATTGGGCGAGAATTTATTTCCTCTTCGTATTGCTGCAAAATGTATATTACTCATTTAACAAACTATTACTTTTTATTTTTTAAAAATAATTCCGCTTTTTTTATATCTTCAATATGGTCTACATCAATTATTTGCGAAAAAGGGAAAGCTTTCAATTTATACCCGTCTTGAATTAATTGACGCTGGAAATTCCGCATGCGACTTTTTCCCTCGTATATAGCCTGTCTCAAGGTTTTAAATACGGTAGGGTATAAACAATATATTCCACCGGAAATATATTTTATATTTCCGGAATTCATGTCTTCAAAATTCCTTATCATATTATCCTCATTACAATCCACATATAACGGTTTTTCGTCATCAATGAACGATGTAACGGCCATTAAACCGTCAATAGCTTTATCTTCAAGGAAACTGCGAATATAACAAGAAAATTCGTTTTCATCAAATATCGTGTCGACTGTTGTTAAGCAAAATTTATCGTTTTCCAAATAAGGCATCAATTCATAAAAACTATGCATTGAACTCGGGGTCGATTTGATTATCAGGTTAAACGGTACATTTATTTCTGCTTGCCTTAAATACTCTTTAACCTCATTGCCCATATCATTAATGATAACAGTGATGCTTGAGACCCCGTTTTGTTCAAAAATGCTTATTAGCCGCTTGATAAGCGGAATCCCGTTTAATTTTACAATAGGTTTAGGAGTATCAAACCCTTCGCTGGCTAACCGAGAACCTTCACCAGCGGCTATAATTGCATAATTCATATAATTTATTCGTTGTAAAGCGTTAACTGTAAAACAATAGATATTCAGAGTATAGAATCAAGAATCAGGTAATAAGACTATTTTAATAAAATAAGGTGTTAATACCTTGATTTGCTTATTAAAGTAAACGCATGAGATTATACTTTACACTAAACTGCCTCACCTATGCCTCACAATGAGGTAAAATTTTGATTTAGCGCGTCATTACTAAGGACAAAGCTCGAAACAACCGAACTATGCGAGCTCGCCACAGATAATCCAGTATTTTTCATTTTTCGTATCAATAATAATTTAATGTTTGATTATTTTTGCGTTTACCCTGTCTGTTTATGGGTGCATCAGCAAATTAAAAAGTCGTGTTACTCGGTTCTTGTTACCTGGTACTACTTTAGTATATCTTTAATTTTAATAACTACAAAATAAATAAAATTTTCGACTCTGTATTTTCTTTAAAATGCCGGACGTAACCTGAAACGTATCCCCCATACCGGAATATTCGGATTATCCAGATAATTTAACCGTTTAATAAGGTCGATACGTAAAAACTTAAATATATTATCAATAGCCACACTTATCTCCATATAGGGATTCCTGCCATTGAGTGCAAATGTTGACGGTTGCCCGTCTTTCATTGGGAACCGGAATAGCAACGGATTATTTTCAGGTTTATTTTTGTCTTCCAATGTTCCCCAAAATATTTTAAAAGTAACAAACTCGCGCAATTTAAGCTTTCGCACAAGAGGTATACGGTTGGCAATAAAACCGTTAAACCCATAGGATATATTTGCACTGACATACTGGTCGGT
The DNA here is from genome assembly GCA_031263585.1 of Prevotellaceae bacterium. Lineage (GTDB taxonomy): Bacteria > Bacteroidota > Bacteroidia > Bacteroidales > UBA932 > JAISFN01. The sequence goes on from JAISFN010000180.1 coordinate 51,585, forward strand.
AACAAATTCCATGTAGTTCATCATATTATATGCCTCATCCTGATATGCATATGCCTGGTTAGCCTGTGGGGTAATCAATAACGGATAAGGGACAGAGTTCCAAACTTTACCTGCTTTAAGCCATGTATCGGCATAACCGAATCCACCAATCCACCAGCGTTTGTAAAATGTAACATCGGTACGATTATACGTGTATTTTCCTCCTAACAAATCACTTATCCCCAGCTTATGTCCCAGTTCAACTATCGGTTCGGTTTGATTCAACGGGAAACGGTTTTCCTGAATCTGGAAAAAACGCTCGTTGGGCGCAAAACGCAAAAACAAACCGAATACACTTGTTGTTATATGATTAAACCGTTCGTTGTTCCCATTTACATATTCCAAATTTTTCATAGGATAGGTTTTTAACCAGGTAAAACTCGGCTCGAATGAAAAACCATTGGTATTTTCTTTTGTCCACAAAAGTTCGAACTTCCGCTCGTAGTTAATCTTATCAACCTCGCCCCGGATAAACGACAAAAACAATTTATCGCCACTGCCATACAAAAATGCCTGGCCGGGTATTTTTACATCATATTGGTAACTTACTTTTAGTAAGTTCATAGGATACTCCCACGGATTTTGCTTCTTTTTCAGGAACGAGTACATAGCGGTTCCGTTATATTTAAATTCCTTATCTTTAAAGCCATATGCCCCGTACATCTCAAAAAACCAATTTTGGTTAAAGTTACCGTTGGTTTTGCCGCCAAAGCGTACGCGCAAACCTTCCAACGAGTTAAAGCTGGCAAATGAAATTATCGGCCCCATATCAAATTTACCCATTTCAAGATAACCCGAAAATACAATGCCTAATAAATTAAGGGCATGTTTTACTATTGGCACTTTTTTTATCGAATCGACCATCGAAAAAATGCCTTCTTCATGCTCTGTCAATGACTGGTGCCGTAAAGTAGTCCAATACTCGATAGGCCGGGCGTCATAATCCGGCAGCTTAATTATTTTTTCAGTACCCCGGTATATACTGTTTGGCTGGGGTTCATCAAAAACATAATCTTTATATGATACCATACGCTGTGCTAAAATCGAACGTTTATCGCCACTTGCATAAACAAATTCAAGGGTAGCGTTATTCGTATTCAAACACCATGTACTATTTTGCAGCTTAAAGTTCTGCAATAAAATAAAATTACGAATAAAATTTACATTGGCATTAGGAGCCATACGTAACTCGGATTGTTTAATGGCGTAAGTCGAATCTGTTGTGATGTATATATTCCCACGGAAGCCAAAATCACCCTCGTTTCGGGGGAAAAATCCTAACTGGATGCAATTTACATCGTCTACCATTAATGTGTCCATAATGTGGAAACGATAATAATTGGGCGCAAACGGCGAAAGAGGCCCCATGTATTTATTATCGAATAGCATTATTTCATTATCATACACATTTACATTGCCAAAAACATCCGTTACATAGTTTTCAACACTTTCCATATTCACAAGTTGATGAATATCAATCATACGGCTAGCATTGATATATTCTTTTTTATCTTCCGGAGATTTACGGTAATAGTTTGTTGATGATGCTTCCTTGAAAAAGACAGGCAATACCTTTTGTCCTGTTATTTCGGACGAATCCAGATGGTCGAAAATGATCCGTAAGCGTTTGTAAGCCCCTTTATTATGTGTTGAATCGACAAAAAAGTTATTCAAACCCAGTTCTAATTTTTCATATTTGTCATACTGGTAATACTCATGCGATTCGATTCTGTTATTATCCTTATTGGCAATTACTTTACGAACCAAATCGACGGCAGGGTTATTTTTATTGCTATATTTTGTCCGCTTGGCTGACACCACGGCTGCTTCCAACGTTTCCGATTGCGGTTTCAGCCTAACGTTAATCACTTGGTTAACTCCCCTTTTGATTTTTACATCAATCGGAATATAACCCATCAGGATAACTTGCATGACATCTTTTTCGGCAATGCCCCTCAGCACATAAGTTCCGTCGAGTTCGGAATAGACCCCTACCGGACTCTTGCCCGGAAACACAACACTTACAAAAGGTAATCTTTCCCCCGTTTTTTCATCGGTAATTATTCCGTTTACTTGTGTAATCGACTGGGCACTCGCCCCGATCGAAAATAAACCGAGAAGAATTATACATAATATATTTTTTTTAATGTTTATATTTAACAATTTCATAGTTTATATGTCTAATTCAAAAAGTATAAGCCTATTTTTAAGCTTAAATATATTATAACATTATACTTAGTCTATTTTTTTATTACTTAAATAAAAACAAATCTATTTCTATGAATTTACTTTTTATTACTTCATTCTCTATGATTTGTATAACAAATATATAAGTTACAGCTTGATTTTTAAAGGGACAAAGGTAAGAATAAAACTAAAGAAACAAAAATAGTTTCCATATTTTTATCATATGACCTAAATATAATCCAAATAAAAATTAATGATGTAATAAAAGCTTAAACACATAATACACTACATACATGATTATTAACTTCTGTTCACAATATTTAACAGAGATTTATTTGAAAATCCATATGAGATTTACGAAAATCTCGTACATTTGCGAAACAATCGTAAATAATTAATATTGTAAAATATACAAACATATTGTAGAATATCGTAAAACATTTTTAAGAAAACAAAAGATAATACAATTATATAAATTCATATTATTAAGACATACAATATATTATAGACATGGTACAATATTTGTAATGGTAAAATATAATAAACTTGCATCCAATTAAAAATACTCCATATAAGGTGTTTTAGCAATAATAATCGTGCCAGTTTTTATATTTCCATCAAAAAAATGCAATTAATATTAAATCAAATAAATATGAAAAAAATTATAGTGCTTTGTTTATCGACCTTTTTGTTTTTTGGAGCATACGCTCAGAATAAAGGCCCTGTTATTGATTTCGTAAAAAAAACTCACGATTTCGGCTCCATTAAAGAGAAAGGAGGGATTGTCAGCTGTACTTTCGAATTTACAAATAAAGGCTCGGCTCCGTTGGTTATCAATAATGTTTTGGCCTCGTGCGGTTGTACTACCCCCGAATGGACCAAAGCGCCAGTAGCTCCCGGAAAAAACGGCAGTATTAAAATAGCTTACAACCCCGACGGTCGCCCGTATCCGTTCGACAAAACTGTAACAGTAAATAGTAACGCATCGGAATCCACTGTTATTTTGCATATTAAAGGAAATGTAGAGCAAAAACCATTAACTATTGAGGAACAATATCCTGCAACAATAGGTGCGTTGCGGTTAAAAAACAGCATAATAGCTATGGCGCGTATGACGAATACAGCAAGCCGCACTGAAGTAATGGAAATGTACAATGATGGAACATCTCCGCTTATTGTAAGCTTTGAAAATGTACCTGCTTATATAAAGATGGAAGCCAGCCCTATCAGTATCGGTGCAAAACAAAAAGGCACTATAAAATGTACATATATTGCCGCCCAAAAAAAGGATTTTGGCCCGGTAAGCGATATGGTTACAATTAAAGCGAACAACGCTAAAGGCAACCTCGAAATACAGGCTACAATTGAAGAAGACTTTTCGAAACTAACAGCAGCCGATTTTGAAAAAGCTCCCGTTGCCGTGGTAAAAAGCGCATCGGTAAGTTTTGGTTCGATTAAAAAAGGTGAACAAGCTACCGTAAGTTACGAAATTACTAACGCTGGTAAAAGCGACCTGACAATCCGTAAATTAACACCCGATTGCAAATGCATACAAGCTAAAGCAGAATCTCAAACCATTAAAGCCGGACAAACAGCTACTGTAACAGCCGTATTAAACAGCGCAAACGAAGTAGGGCAAAAATTTTACAATATTACAGCTACAACAAATGCTCCCCGCCAGCAATTGCTTAACCTGTTTATGTCGGGAAATATTCAATAAAATAATACTATTATAATAAATTATCAAATTTTTACAATTTTTCAAAGAGATTCATAACTAATGTCATACGAAAGTTTATAATTTTGCAAACTGAATTTCGATGGATACTTATTAAATTAAAAATACAATATGATGAAAAAGATTTTTTCGCTTATCTGTTTACTCGTATTTGCAGGTATAATTAATTTAAATGCACAACAAGGCGGTCCTGCTATTCTTTTCTCTAGAACGGTTCATGATTTTGGAACAATCATGGAATCGGACGGGCCGGTTACGTGTACTTTCGAATTTAAAAATACCGGGAACCAACCACTAGTTCTTAACAATGTAGCCGCTTCATGCGGTTGTACTTCTCCCGGTTGGACAAGAGAGCCTATAGCACCTGGAGAAAAAGGCGAAGTAAAAGCAACTTATAATCCGGTAGGACGTGTAGCACCTTTTGATAAAACAATCACCGTGCAATCCAACGGAACACCAGGCAGGATTGTATTGCATATAAAAGGTGTTGTGACGCGTAAACCAGTTGATTTAAAGGTAAGTTACCCGCTATCAATCGGCAATTTAAGGTTGAAAAAAACGGAAGCTTCTATCGGCGTAATTGCAAGCAACAATACCAAAGTCGTAACACTTGAAATAGCAAATGCTGAAGATATTCCTGTTTCTTTTTCATTCGACAAGGTTCCGGAGTATATAAAAATAAATGCTGAACCGGCCACCTTACAGCCTAAACAGCAAGGCTTAATTAGAATTACGTATAACGCCGCTCAAAACAAAAATTTTGGCTATTCGAAAAATCCGATCGAAATAAAAGTAGGCGACCAAAAAGGTATTATCGACATAACAGCGCTGGTTCAAGAACATATCGAAAAACCTTCGGCCGACCAAATTGATTTGGTTCCACGCGTATCGATAAAAAGTAGAACCTTCGACTTTGGGACGGCTGTTAAAGGTAAAGCTGTTACTGCGTCATATGAGATTACAAACGAAGGTAAAAACGAGTTGGTTTTACATAACATAAGTTCGGATAATGCCTTAAAATCATCTATGAAAAACGAAACAAAAATAAAAGCGGGTAAAACAGTCACTATTAAATTAACATATATGCCTACCGAACAGGGCGCAAACAATTGCAAAGCCTACTTAACCACAAACGACCCTGGAAATACTTTAATCGAATTAAATATCAAAGGAGCTGTTAATTAAATATTGAAAATTTAATATTGTCGATTTTAGATTTTTATAATATTTTAATATAATACATTTTATGAGTTTTGGAATACGACAGTAAATTATTTTGACCACTTAATACTGAATTATTATAACAACCAAAAGCGACCATCAGGTCGCTTTTGGTTTTGTGGGTAACGTACCTATTTTTTACATTGAGCTATCACCGTTCAATAAAACCTCATTTGTCTAGGACAAACGGGGTATGAAAACAGCCAAAGATTTGAAGAAAAAAATGTCTGATTTAGGGGTCTTACGGAAGTATTGCCAGTGATGATTGGGATAGCTTCGTGGCAATATTCAGAGGCGGAAACCATACGTATAGGAAAGAAATATACCGTAGGTATCGAAGGGAATAATCGTCGGCTGAAACATCGTATCCGCAGGGTATTCCATAAAACTTTCTGTTTTTCAAAAAACTTGTTTAATCATTTGAAAGCTGTCAATCCCGCTTTCTTTTACGTCAATTTTGACTTTGTCTATTTAGCATCAGGGCAACCGCACTAAAAATATCACTAATATAATACTATGATAATATGCGAGTTATAAAAAATAATATTTCTAATATTATCTATCCAGACAAAATGAATCAAATTACAATATTTTTACAATCAGATATTTATAAAATAGATGAAATTTTGCTGCGGTTGCCCTGATTTAGCATACTTTGGAAAACACTACCAAAATTTGATTTAGTACGCCATTGCAAGGGCAAAACCCGAAGTAACCGAGTTTTGCAAACTCACTACAGATAATCCAGTATTTTTCATTTCATACCAATAATTAGATCTACATTACTATATATAAATAATTTAATACTTGATTGTTTTTTCATGCAGTTGACTTGTACATAAACACCCCATATTTGTACGAAGCGGTTTTCTTTTTAAACTTTATTAAAGATGATTTAAACAGCCCTGGAAAACAAGGCTCATTCAAAAATTATACTAAATATTGTAAATTGAATGTTATTTTAATTATTAGATAATAAGAAATTTATAATTTTATGAATACGACAATAATTTATTTCGACTACTTAAAAGAAAAGCTTTTTATATGATAATGTTTTATTTTTTTAATACTTTTGCTTCCAATTTAATAATTAATTATTTTTTTATGCGTTAATTATCTAAAAGGATGAAGAATAAATATATTGATTTGATTGAGCAAACCTTCGATTTCCCGCAACCGGAGTTTAAGGTAATTGACAACGAATTATATTTTAATGATGTTGCCCTTATGGACATCATAAAACAATACGGAACGCCTTTAAAAATAACTTATTTACCTAAAATAAGTCAGAATATACAAAAAGCCAAACGCCTTTTCAATGTAGCTATGGCTAAAGTTGACTATCGGGGCAATTATAATTATTGTTACTGCACAAAAAGTTCGCATTTTGCGTTTGTAATGGAAGAGGCTTTGAAAAACGATATCCATATCGAAACCTCATCGGCCTTCGACATTAATATAATTGAAGATTTATACGCCCAAGGGCTTATCAATAAAGACAAGTGGATTATATGCAACGGTTTTAAAAAGCGTGCTTATACTGAGAATATCGCCATTTTGATTAATAACGGCTGGATTAATACCATTCCGGTTATCGATAACATGATTGAAATTGATATGCTGTCAAATGCTTTGGAAAAAAAATGCCGCATCGGTATACGTATTGCTGCCGAAGAAGAACCTAAGTTTGAGTTTTATACATCGCGTTTGGGTATACGTTACAGCGATATCGTTCCTTTTTATCAGAACAAAATAAAAAAGAATCCAAAATTCGAGCTGAAAATGCTTCACTTTTTCCTGAATACAGGGGTAAAAGATGATGCCTATTACTGGAACGAGCTATCCAAGTGCGTAAATGTTTATTGCGATTTGAAAAAGGTATGTCCTACTCTCGATTCCCTTAACATCGGGGGTGGTTTTCCTATCAAAAATTCATTGCAGTTTGATTACGATTACGAATATATGGCGGAAGAAATTATTGCCCAGATAAAAAGTATCTGTAATCAACGTGATATTATAGAACCCCATATATTTACCGAGTTCGGCAGCTTTACTGTAGGAGAAAGCGGCGCTACGATTTACTCGATCCTCGGACAAAAGCAACAAAATGACCGTGAGCGCTGGTATATGATCGACAGCTCGTTTATGACAACTTTGCCGGATACATGGGCTTTGAAACAACGTTTTATTATGTTGCCCATTAACCGCTGGGATTCGGAATATCAACGGGTAATTTTAGGCGGATTGACTTGCGACAGCAGCGATTATTATAACTCCGAGGCACATGCCAACGCCATATTTTTACCAAAACTACCGACAGAGCAGGGAGAGACCCAATATATCGGGTTTTTCCATACGGGCGCTTACCAGGAAAGTATCGGCGGATTCGGCGGAATACAACATTGCCTGCTCCCCGCTCCGAAACACATAATCATTGACCGAGATGAAAACGAAGAGTATTATACCCGCTTATTCAGCAAGGAACAAAGCCATCGGTCGATGTTACGGACTTTAGGCTATTAGGCAATGTGCTAATATGCTTATTTGCTAATATGCCAAAATGTTAATGTGCCAATGAAAAAATAAGCAAATTATCACATTAATACATCAGCACATTAATAGAATGTATAAATCGCAAATAAAGTTTATTACTTCCCTTTCGGTAAAAAAGTGCCGGAACGAATATGGATTATTTGTTGCCGAAGGCGAAAAGCTGGTGGAAGAATTAACAAACTCTTCATTCAATCTAAAACATTTATACATAACAGATAAAAGCAGATTGAAATACAGCGGGGCAGAGCTTGTATCGGAATTTGAGATGAAAAAAATAAGCGGATTAAAAACCCCGTCAACAAGCCTTGCCGTTGTTGAGATTCCCAAGCACACATTAAATATCAAATTGTTACAGAATGAATTAGTACTTGCGCTTGATGATGTGCATGATCCCGGTAATTTGGGTACAATAATACGCATTGCCGACTGGTTTAGTATTCGCCATATAATCTGCTCGTTCCATACGGCCGATTGCTATAATCCCAAAACCATACAGGCCACCATGGGCGCTATTACCCGCGTAAACGTATATTACGCCGATTTGCTCTCTACCCTGTCGGCAGCTAGGGAATTGAATATGCCGGTTTACGGAACTTTTTTGGCAGGAAACAATATTTATCAAGAAAATTTGAGCGATTCGGGTGTTATTATTATGGGCAGCGAGGGACAGGGCATTTCGCCCGCTCTGGAGGAACTAAGCAACTATAAACTGCACATACCCCCATTTGATGAAAAAAACACCTCAGAGTCGTTAAACGTTGCTGTTGCCGCCAGCATTGTATGCAGCGAATTCCGTAGAAAAAACCATAATTGATTTGTTTTATCCGATATACTATCCTCCGATATGTGGAAAATAATGAAAATACTACTTTTATTCGCTATCCTGATAATAATTGCGATATGGCTTTGCAATGTTGTTGTTAATAAAAAGTCGAACCCATATATTTATGATAATGTTGCGGATATACTGTATAATAAGGTAGACTTGCTGTTCGGCACATCGAAATATTTGCACAGCGGCACTCCCAACGAATATTTTGCAAACCGGATTACTGCCGCCGCCGATTTATACAATAGCGGTAAAATAGTCTACATTGTTGCCAGCGGCGATAACCACAGCGTGAAACGCTCGATATGAAAAATGCACTGATAGAACACGGCATACCCGACAGTATAATATACATGGTTTACGCGGGTTTTCGCACTTTCGACTCGGTTATCCGTCGGCAAAAGATATTCAGGCTAAACAGTTTTACGGTTATTTCGCAAAAATTCCATAACCAGCGGGCTATTTACATTGCGCAAGTTAACGGGTTTTCGGCAGCAGGGTATAATGCCCAAGATGCCAGTATTGATAACGGATTTAAAAACCCAGGTACGCGACAAATTGGCTCGCGTTAAAGTTTTTGTCGACAGGCTTATAAACAAACAGCCCAAGTTTTAGGCGAAGCTATTGAAATTGGGAAAGATAAACCAAATTAATTTCTATAAAAGATATTAAGTCCACAACATTAAATAGTTTATATTATCAAAAAGAATAATTTATTGATTTTAAAATTATGGAATCAGCAAGCGATTAGCATGACCATGTCATCGATTCCAAAATTGCGGCACCTGAGACGTTCTTTGACAATACGGCATTTTTTGATGTCTTCATAAGCGAGTCACATAAAAGAATAGCCTATTTTATTAAATACAAGGCCACTTGAAATATAACAGTAATTCTTTCAATTACTTATTTATTTTTAAGATATTTACAATTTAAATTTCGATTACTGTAAAATTATACCCTTCAGCGATTATTCCGTAGTTTTGTATGCCTTTTGGCAGCTCGGCCTCAATTACACGGGTTTCACCGGGGAGTAAATTAAAATACCCGTCGGAGAAATATGCCGGCAGAATAATGTCATTTTCCGGTTTGTTTATTGCATTCAGTTTAACAGCTACGGCAATAACTTTCGATGTATTTTTTACGCTCAATAATAATTTCTTCCCTTGTACTTTTTTAACGGCCTTTATTGTCGGAACGCTTAAACGGTTAAATTGTTCGTAGTTTCCGTCTTTTTCGATACTGTTCCAATAATCGTTTAGGCTGATGATTTTGCCTTTTTCTTTCAGTATTAAACGAACCAGGTATAAGTCGGGCAAATTAATACCGATTTCAGGGATAAAACAGGCTGTGGTTTGATTAGCTTGTGCCGAAAATTCACCCTGCTTTTTATACAACTCGCTGCCGTTACTATCATAGTAGCAAACAATAACATCGAGATTATCGTATGTCTTGCGGGTGGTGTTTACCAGTACAATATTGTTATCCGGCAGGTTCATCTGAATATGCAAAGGTTCGCAAGCTTTTTTAACCCCGAAATAAGAGCCGGGTGTTTCATAGTCGTAGGTATAGGTTTGCCAAATCATGCTCGGCCATGCAGGGTGGCTCATCCATAATATCAGGCCAGTGCTTGTGTTCCACATTTTGCTGTTCCACGCTTCCAACATATTGCGCCAGGCATTGTAACAAACCATCTGCGCTTTTTTGGCAAAATCGTTCAGGTTTGTGGCCATTCCATACTTGCTAACCGCCTCCATAAAATCATCGAAATTCTGTGATGTATGATGTAAATCGTGATATGCCCATACATCGTTAACAGGCCATTGGTCATCGGGGGCTATAAATTTACGGATAGTATTTGCCGTAGGTATGGCAAAGCTCCCCATTTCGGTATTAAACCCTTGTGCATTTTGCGTGTAATAATTCGAGGGATCTTTGAAATAACCCCACGGGCCGCTGGTTCCCATATTTACATAGCGCGATTGACCGTGATAATGGAGGGTAGGATCTTCTTCTGCGGTCATTTCCATGAGCATTTGGCTTAAGCCTCTTGGCGCCAGCCCCTCATTGCGAGGACACCAGAGTGCGATTGACGGGTGGTTACGGAAACGACGTACTACATCCGTTGCATTTTGCATAAACAGTTTATGGTCGTTGGGATCGACCGTATCGTCGGTGGTAATCCAGAAATCGTTCCACACCAGCATGCCGTACTCATCGCATAAAGCGTAGAAATCTTCTTCGGTCGATTCTCCCGTCCAATTACGGATAATGTTGAAACCGGCATCTTTATGCAGCCTTAAATAAGGCGCTAAACGTTCGCGCGATACGCGCTTCATCCCGTCGTCCATGCCCCAGTTACCGCCACGGCAAAAAATACGTACACCGTTTACTTTAAGCACAAGGTAAGCCCCGACGGGATCATCTCCGGACAATACCGTAAACAGCGATTCGTCCACCCATGAGTTGATTGTCGGAATGTCGAATTTTTTATCTTCCAGCCGGATACGTTTGTCAAAATTGAATATCGGTTTACCGTTCCGGTTTACATCGGCAGGCGAATATTCAAACCGGTAATTGCCTTTTTCAGCACTATTCGCCATTAATTCGTACGACATTTCGCGGATACCAAAATGCAGGTTTTTTATATTGGATACCAAATTTATCTCAGGGGAGTTTACCCCTACCCTAAGCTCCAGATTATATAAATACTGGGCTCCATAACCGTTAGGCCACCATAGTTTGGGCTTTTTCACCGATAATGCTGGGAAGGTAACAGGGTCGAGGCGTATTTGTTTTTCCTCATAAGGGTTTAAATCATACGGGGTTTCAATATTAATCTCTTCGAATTTTACTGATAATGTGCCGTTTATTGTTCCACCACTGTTATTTTTCAGAGGTACGGATATAGTAATATCGGCAACGGTAGTATCGGGCAAAGGCAAATTGGTAATTATTAGCGGGTCGCCAATTGTAACGGCATTACTGGTTTGCAGACGTACATCTTGCCAGATACCGGTATTGCGGTCGCGTATGCCGGGAATCCAATCCCAGCCAACGGATGAAATAAACGTAGGACCATCGAGACTTAATTGCCCTCCATTTAATCCCTGTCCGGCCAATATTGATTGTTCGTGCGGAATACCCGGATTATCGGGAGGGAAAATATGTACAAGCAATACATTTTCCCCAGTTTTATGGATTACATCGCTTACAGGGAAATTACCACGAACAAATGCACCGTTTATATTGCCGAGCTTTTTGCCGTTTAAAAATACTTCGGCACGGTAATTAATACCATTAAAAAGCAGATTAACCCTGTTGTCGGCTAAAGTTTGGGGATAATCGAAAACCACTCGGTACCACCAGTCCATACGGCAAAGCGTATCGGGGATATTCAGGTTATTTAGCCCGAAATACGGGTCGGGATATATGCCTTGCTCTAACAGTGTTGTAAGCACCGTACCCGGTACGGTTGCATTGTACCAGCTAGCAGTGTTAAGCCGCGGGTCGAAAAGCGATTGCCCGTTTTCAATAATAGCTGTTGAGCCTGAGAGCTCCCAACCATTACTGATAATCCATTCCGTACCATTTCCGGTCGGGATGAGTTTGGCTGGAATATGCTGCTTTTGTTTGCGTACGGATGTTTGGAAAGCTGCCCGCCCTTTGGGCATTAACGAATCGGGTTGCCGTGTGCGCAAACCTTGCCATAATTCGCTTAACCTTTGGGCAGGGCAGAAGGTATATGACAAAAAAATGACTGCAAATAAGCTTATCGTCTTTTTCATAAGGCTTGTGTATTATTATAGATTCAAGGATCAAGATACAAGAAGCAAGATTTTAATTAGAGAATATGATGAAGCCGACAATTGTTGTGTTTTCATTCAGGACTTCCTCAAGCGCACCGGCGTCGTTGTAAGGAATAACGATAAATTCGGGCATAAAAGGTCCGTAATGATTTTTGGCTTCGGGGTCGATGGAAAATGAGACAATGGTCGTTGTCTTTCCATGAAAATTATTCTCACAAACAACAATTTGCGCCGTATTATCGGGCAATCCTTTTTCTCGTACGTCCATTTGCGGCACAGTTTAATAGCCGTCTCGACAGCTTCGGCGCCGGTATTCATCGGAAGCGCTTTGTCATAACCAAAGTAAGCGGTAATAAATGCTTCGTATTCGCCTGAGCGACTGTTGTAAAAAGCGCGGGACGTAAGCGTCAGTTTTTGGGCTTGGTCGATGAGCGCCCGGATAATCTCTGGATGGCAATGCCCTTGATTGACGGCAGAATATGAAGAAAGAAAGCCATAATATCTTTTCCCTTCCACATCGCGGACATATACGCCGCTTCCCTGCTCGAGTACAACCGGAAGCGGATGATAATTATGCGCTCCGTATTTATCTTCCTATTTCATCAATTCCTGTGGCGATTGCCGGGCTGTATTATCCTCCTTACGGGGCAAAAAGATTTCCGCCATCATGCACCGCACACTTCCTCCTCCGTATTTTTCGATCGTGGGAATGTCTATCCGTATGATTTCATTGCAGGCGCTCAATTTGTCTATCTGCTCTTTATGCAAGGATTGGCAGGCTGACTCCGACATGACCAGAAACTTTTTCTTTTCCCGATTTTCAACCTGGAGCATATTCCCTGCAAAGCGGTGCATTTGCGCTTCACTAATGGGAATGATTGTTTTCCGGTCGTCCGTCAGAGTGCGGACAAGTAGCTGCCGTTCGGCCTCGTCGTCCACCGCCTCCAAGCACACAACGGCGTAGCCGTCGCCGATGCACATCATCACATTCGTATGGTAAACCGGCATACGCTTGTTTCCTACCGTTTGGCAGGCATGAAAACAGACCGGCGTATAGCGAAAATCTTCACAGAACTTCAAGAACGGTTCCCTGAAAGTACGCATCGACAGGGCGGCGTACGCTTTCCGGTTCATCCGGTCGAGCACCATGCTTCCGGTTCCTTCCAGAAAAATACCGTTTTCTTCAAGGGGAGAATAGTCTTTCGTGTCGTACAGGGCAAATCCTGCCTTCCGAACCTTTTCCAAAATATCGATTCGCCGTTCCAAGCGTCTGTTTTTAGCAAACATCGGATATAATGCAATGCTTCCGGAGCTATGGAAAGAAACCCAGTTGTTTGGAAAAATCGAATCCGGCGTATGCGGCTCCGGCGTATCTTTCACAACGGTAACATCAATACCTTCGTCTTCCAGTATTTCAACCATCCGGTTAAATTCCCGGAGCGCCTTTTCCTGAATCAATGACTGCGGCACGTTCGATTCCTGCTGAAAGTAATTGTTTTCCGCCGTTTGACGATTGAACCCGAAGGCTACGGGTTCAATCATCAGCAGCGTATTTGTTGTCTGTTTTGACATGCGGTTCATTTATCCAGTAAATGGTGTTTTTTTACAAATTCCCCGAGTACATCCGTCAGATTCGGATACCCGATTTCCTGAAGTTCATAACCTACTTTTACCGTCGGTTGTTTAATATTAATAATCCGGCTCAAATCAATAGGCGTTCCGATGACTACCGCATCGCAAGGCGTATTTGCGATGGTTGCTTCCAAGTCTTTGATTTGCTGGTCGCCGTAACCCATCGCGGGCAGCAAAACGCCGATTCCGGGATACGTTTCGAAAGTCTGCCGGAGCTTTCCCACCGTATAAGGCCGCGGGTCGATTAATCCGGCGGCGCCGTATTTCTTAGCGGCCAGCGTACCGGCCCCGATTTTCATTTCCCCATGGGTTAAAGTAGGGCCGTCTTCCACAACTAGCACTTGCTTGCCCGTAATCCGTTCCGGCTTATCGACCGTAAGATAAGAAGCAGCGTCTATCACCGTCGCTCCGGGATTGATTTTAGCGATGTTCCGGCGGACAGTCCAGATATCTTCCAGCGAAGCGGAATCAATCTTGTTGATACAAATAACGTCGGAGATGCGTGCCACCACTTCGCCCGGATAATAGGACACTTCGGCTCCCGGACGCATAGGGTCGAGTACGCCGATCATCAAATCGGGCTTGTAAAATGGAAAGTCGTTATTACCTCCGTCCCAAAGGATGAGATCGCAGCCGTCAGGATCATTTTCGGCTTCGCGCAAAATCGCTTCATAATCGACTCCGGCATAAATCACATTCCGGCGGGTAACTACGTGAGGTTCGTATTCTTCCATTTCTTCGATGGTGCACTCATGCTTTTTCAAATCTTCAACCGTAGCGAAGCGTTGTACCTTTTGCTTGACTAAGTCGCCGTAAGGCATCGGATGACGGATGGCAACGACTTTTAAACCCATTCCGGCCATGATTTCAATAATTTTGCGTGAAGTCTGACTCTTTCCGCATCCGGTGCGAGTAGCGCCGACTGCAATAAGCGGCTTGGTCGAACGAATCATCGTATCTTTCGGACTGGGCAGCCAAAAGGCGGCGCCGGAAGCATTGGCAATGGCGCTCACTTCCATCACTCGGGAATAAGGCACGTCGCTGTACGAAAAGACGCAAATGTCCACATTTAACTCTTTGATAAGACGCGGTAATTCTTTCTCCTGATAAACAGGAATACCTCCGGGATATAAATCGCCTGCCAAGGCTGCGGGATACTTTCGCCCATCGATATCGGGAATCTGAGCGGCTGTAAATGCTACAACATTGTAGTTTTCATTGCCTCTGAAGCAAGTGTTAAAATTGTGAAAGTCCCTGCCGGCGGCGCCAATAATAATGACATTTTTCTTCATAAAATAAATTTAATAATTTAGATTTTTAATAATTTAGATGATTATTTAAGCTCTATAACGAATAGAGTGGGTAATCGAATTTTAGTTTAGCAGTTAAGAAGTATATCATGTTGATGAAGTTTTTGCTATTCCTATAGCCTCCTGCCCTTCTTTTAGCCAGTTGTATTTTACTGTTAATGCCTCCAGTACGCCATTGCTTACTCTTTTATTAAAATAAGCGGTTATCCCGCTCCAATGAGCTTTTATCAGATTGACGAATTTCTGATAGGGAACGATCTTCGAATCCATAGCCATGCCACACCAAACTCTATCGACCGTATCGTAGGCTGTTGATGTTTCTTCCGAAACGGATGGGAATTTATAACCCGGTTCAAAGTTCAGATACAAATGCAACTCTTTACTTATACTCTCTGCCGAGTCTAAAAACTCAGCCTTCTCAACATGCCAAGGGCTGCATAAGCCTAATGCTATACTAAATATTTCTATGCTATTCATGTCACAAAGATAAGTAATTCCTGAGACTTACCAACACAAAACGTTATAGAGCCATCAATTATTTATAGTTATTTAGCCCTGTTTGCAGGAATTGCACGTACTTGTCCACATCCTCGTCGTAGGCGCAGGATTTGTTGAGGGGTTTGCCGTCGTTGTCGAGCAGCACGTAGAACGGTTGCGCATTGGCGCCGAACTTCACGCGTTGCAGGTAACTCCATTTATTCCCAACAGATTTCAAGATGATTTCCCTGCCGTTATCCATTACTTTGAAGGGTTGCGGCAGCGCTCGTTTATCATCGACAAACAGCGTGATGAAAACATAACCATTGTCTATAATGTTGCTTACTCTGCTGTCTGCCTATACGGTCAGTTCCATCTTTCGGCAATTGACGCAGCCATAGCCGGTGAAATCTATCATCACCGGTTTTCCGTTTCGTTTGGCATATTCCACGCCGACGGCTTCATCGATGGCGAGCGCGGTAGAAACGGGCACGACCGGTAAGTCCGTAAAATAGACATGCCAGTCGGCTTCTATCGCGCCCGTAAAAACAAGTTCCGCTTCTGTGCCCGACATGGTTTTCAGTTCGGTTGAAAACTGCACAGGTTTGTTTATAAATCTGCGCCGGAACGGAAAGTCCGCAAAAAACAAACCCTTTTTCAGAATACCGCTATTTATCGAATTTATTTCCGTAGAGTTCTATCATCTTTTTAACCAGAAACGGTCCCCGCATGTCGCAGTCAATAATGACGCCGTCGGGCGCGATGAATATGCAGGTAGGTATTCCTGTGAAATTGTAAAGTTTAGACAGTTCGTCAAGCGCTTTCAAGTCGGATGATACCTGAAGCCAGGGCATCTGCTCTTTGGCAAGGGCTTTCAACCAGTTATTCTTGTCCTCATCAATTGAAATACTGATGATGTCAAAACCATCCTGATGATACAACTCATAGATTTTCTTCAAATGGGGAATATCCGCCCGGCAGGGATAACACCACGACGCCCAGAAATCCAGCAACACGTGCCGTCCCTTGCCTGCATGGTCGGACAGGCGTACGTCGTTGCCGTCCTTGTCATGAAGCATGTAATCGGCAAAGGCTGATCCTACTGCAGTCCTGTGGACTTCCAACGCTTTGTCAAGCGCTTCTTTCATGAGGGGATGGTCTTTTATTTCCTGCGGAAGCGTTTTGATAACCCTGTCTATATCGCCTGCGGTCATATCGATAAGATTATCGCTAAACACTACGGCGCTTATCATGTCGTTTTTGTGCTGTTCGATAAAATTAATAGCATATTCGACCGCATTTCTTTTTGCAATTCCAATCATGTCCAAATCCGCAAGTTTACTGTTGTTTTCTTCCTCATTCTTGTACCAGTCCATATATATCTGATAAGCCTCGTTTATCCGGTTAACAAAAACGTTTTTTCGGGTTATGTATTCCATATATTGCATCATTTCAGGCTGTCCTGCAATTTTAACTTTTGAATAATCGTAGGAGAAGCCATCTATTATACTCATTTTGGAAGGAATACTGTCGATATGCGCTTCGACGGTAATCTTCCCGCCGGAAACAAACAGCGGCACAATAGGACGAAAAACATATCCGTTATTCTCCATATTCCCTCTATTGTCGTTGGGGAAAATTTTGATGACATACCGTTCGGGATGCGGCAACTCGCCCGAAAACTTAAACCGGCCATTGTGTATCACCGTACTATCGAAAGGCGTCAGATTGAACGGGTTGTCGGCTGTACAGAGATAAACCATTTTACCTTCGGCGCCGCCGGAGATTTTGCCTTCGATGGTGTATCCTTTTTCCGAATTGCAACTGGCGAACAGGATAAGGATACTGACTGCTATAACCGATACTAAAAAAAACTTTTTCATACTGCTAAATATTTAAATATTAATAATTTTTGGTCAGGTTGGGATTAAATGCTGCGGCGTTTTGCGGGAACGGGAATATCCACAACGGGGAGTCGGGCGCAAGCTCGTAATCTACATCCAGCAATGTTTTCCGCAGCGTTTCCTTGTAAGCGTCTTCGGTATTCCATCGTTTCAGGTTGATATAGTTTCTGCAACCAAACCAGCCTTCGGTTCGCGATACCTTTTTTAAAAGGGCGAAAGTCTCTGTGGCGTTGGCGGCTGATACAGGAGTATATTCGGCAGACAGGATGCGATTTGTGCGAATATAATTCAGAATATCCACGGCTTCTGAAATTTTGTCTACTGCGCCTGTACGTATCAAACATTCGGCTTTGGTTATTATTAAGCTATTAAAAATATAGTATTTTAAAATTCTGATAATAAGTATAGTATCAAACTAAATGCATTGTAAGTCGTTGGTAATAATAAATGATAAATCTTTATTAAGTATAAATTCTATTCTGCAAATTTTAAAGTGTAATGCCGTACCGGAATAGGACATTTGGACATAATCGAGTAGGAGAAACGGGATTAATTCCCGTTTCGACCTCTCATGTCTCCCGGCCTACCGTTCGGTACCAAGATGGTTCCTTACTCACGATACTATTTTACGATAACAGTCCAGAAGAAAATGATAGTTGGCTCGTGTCAAGCCCTCCTTATTTAATGCTCGGCGCAGAATGAAACTGTCGGCCATATGCCAGTAACCCTTACAAGTATTAGCCCATTTCCACGCCTTTCGTTTATCTATGCCACATTTGCATAAGTTCTTGAAACGGGTCTTGACTTTCTTCCTGCATTTCCAGATACACATCCGCAGGCTGCCCGTTTACTCTTGCTAAAGATTTAACAGTCTTCAGCATAACGAACAAATGGGTAACCTCGGCGCTCCAATTCTTTATCCAACTCGTTGAGCATACTGTTGCTTAACAAGGGATTTAACTGGCCGCTTTGAGGTACGCCGGAATGACTTGCTCCTAACCGCTTCCCTATCTAAATCCTTGCCAATAGATATTATGGATGAGTGAAATTACTCGACCATCCTTGATGCGTTTGGACAAAAGTTCTATCGGACGGCTGTGATTAATCCTGTCGAAGAATTTCTCCAAGTCTAATTTAACAGCATATTTATAGCCGGATGTGATGTAGGATTTGCGTTTGAAGTAAAGCGTCCTGTTTTAACGTGCAGGCATCCGTATCTACTATGCCCTCTGCCGACTTCTCTCAGCAAGCTTTACTCCGTGTTTCCGAATCAAAATCATCCACACGTCCGTGAGATCTCCCGTGCTAAGATTTATAACCTTCATCCCTTATATCCGTATCATTTACCCCCACAACTTCCGGATAACTTTTGGACTTTATTTTGTTTTGCAAACTCGTCCATGCTGCACAGGCCTATATGATGCTCGTGTCCCTCAGACCGGGATTTTGCCGCAAACTTCTTTCAGATTCCTCCTCGCAATAGACACCCTTGCCGCAGGCTAACGATTGGTTGCTACTTGTCCCATAGTGAACTTATGCCGCCAAGTTATTAATCTTGCACGGCACACAAAAAAGAACAAGGGAAAAAGAATGAAGAGTCAAAACAAAGTGTATATACTTTCAATAAGTCAGTTAGTTACAGTGGTTCGTGGAGCGGTGGCCGTACCGGAGGCGGTGGAGTATTCGGCAGTTGGTAATCCGGATGTGGCTACAAATGCCGTATTCGCCACTCCTGCGGATAAAGGTTATTGCTGCGGGTGCCTAAGTTCTTTATCCAGCCTAATGGAATATTGTTATACGTAAGCAGAATATAGCCTTTGGGCATGCCGGCGGGCGTGGTGATATTGTTGCGACGCAGGTAATTTAATGCGGTATCGATATCAATATCCCATGTAACAAATCCGAACTGTTCAATTTGCGAACTTAAGGCCAATGCAGCGGTGGGAATTATATCTTTGCCTTTTATGTTGCCGATAGCAATACCTGCCGTTACTATCCGCAGATGTTTGTTCAACAAATCTATCTCGGTTAAATAGTTTGAAGGTAAAGCATAGACCGAGTCAGCTTTTTGTACAAAGCTCCAATCCTGTGTGGGTTTCAGCCATTTGTTCGTATAAGCAAAGTCTTTGTTTAGCTTTCGGTACTGGCTTTTCTCGTTTCGTAAACGAACAGACAATTTACCGTCATCCGGTTTTTGCAGCAAGGTCATAAACAAGCCCTCGCTTTGGGTTTTATGCGGAAAAAAGCGGACGGCATGCACCTCATTTAAAAACGAGGGGGTAATATTCCATTCATCGGGATAGGCCAGTTGAATCGAAATTGCTCTGAATTCGTTCATCAGCCAACGTACATTTTTTTCGTTTTCTTCTAAATTATATGTACAAGTGCTGTATATCAAAAAACCACCGGGTTTTAACGAACCCCAAATATCGGCCAGTATGCGGCGTTGTCGTGCGGCGCACAGTTTTACATTGGCCTCGCTCCATTCGTTAACTGCATTTGTGTCATTGCGGAACATACCCTCACCCGAACAGGGGGCATCCACCAGAATACTATCGAAAAAATTACGGAAAGGGGCAAAATCGCGAGGATCGTTGTTCGAAATTATACAATTAGGCGCTCCCCACTTCGCCATATTTTCATACAGAATATTGGCGCGACTACGGATGATTTCATTCGAAAGCAACAAGCTGTTTTGCGGCAATATACTGGCTAAATGTGTTGATTTACCTCCGGGGGCGGCACATAAATCCAATACAGTTTTAGGTCCGTTGTTCTCATTTAAAATCCGGTTGATACACTGTTCCAAAAACATCGATGCAGCCTCCTGTACATAATAAGTCCCGGCATGAAACAGAGGGTCGAGCGTAAACACCGGGCGTTCTGGCAGATAATATGCATTGTTACACCACTGTACAGCCAGTAAATACCGGTACATATTGTCAATCGGTAATTTTGGCGGTTTATTCAGCCTGATGCTTACAGGCGATTCGGTCTGCAAGGCTTGTTCAAAAGCTCCGATATTATTGCCTAAAGGCGCTTGCATATGTTGACGGAAAGCTTCGGGTATATTCAATTCAAATGAATGATTTAAGTATTGTAAATTGATTTTTGAAGATTGAAAATGGTATTACGTATCATGTATCACGACACACGATTTTTTAATTGGATGTGCGACGTGTGATGTGCGACTTTTAATTGAATGAATTTGAAAATAGTTCTCACATTTCCTAATTTGCAAATCAGTAAAGTATTTGATCTTTAAATTTTTTATTCGATATAATGTTTAATATAATTGCTTAATTTTCATTGTTTACATATGTTCGCTCAGTTCGATCCAGCGCATTGTTTTTTCATCAATAATCTTAATCAACTCCGCTATCCTGTTCGATTTTGTAATCAGTTTATCGCTCGATAGGGTTCCGCTGCTAAGCTCTGTTTCCAAACTGGCTTTTTCGACTTCCAGTAAAGGTATTTCGGTCTCTAGGGCTTCAAATTCTTTCTGTTCTTTATAGCTGAGCTTTTTCTTTTCACTAACAAACTTATCCGGTTCCATTTCTTGCTCGGCCTTGACAGCTTTATGGGCAAGCGATTCTCTTTCCTTCTCAATCCGTCCCTGTTCTTCTTTCCCGTCGCGGTAATCGGTATAACTTCCCGGAAAATCTTTTATATCGGCATTTCCTTTAAATACCAGCAGGTGATCAACTACTTTGTCCATAAAATAGCGGTCGTGCGATACAACAATTACGCAGCCCTGAAACGATTGCAGATATTCTTCCAACACGTTCAACGTTACAATGTCCAAATCGTTGGTAGGCTCGTCCAGCACCAAAAAATTAGGGTTCTTAATCAATACCGTACACAAATATAGTCGGCGTTTTTCTCCCCCGCTTAGTTTATAAACATAATTATGTTGCGTTTCGGGCGTAAACAAAAAATGCTGTAAAAACTGCGACGCGCTCAATTGCTTCCCATTTCCCAGATTTACAACCTCGGCTATATCTTGTACAACATCAATCACTTTCATCTGTTCGTCAAACTGCAAACCATCCTGGCTGTAATAGCTAAAATTAACCGTTTCACCGATATCGAACTCACCACTATCGGGCTGAACTAAGCCCAACAGCATTTTAATAAAAGTTGTTTTTCCGGTGCCGTTATTCCCGACAATACCCATTTTTTCGTAGCGCAAAAAAATGTAATTGAAATCTTTCAGTATTTTCAAATCGCCGTAACTTTTGCTTACATGCTTGGCCTCGAAAATCTTTTTACCGATGTACGACGCTTTTACATCCAGTTTTACATTCCCTTGTTCGTGTTGCTGCTTGGCACGTTCTTCAAGTTCATAAAAAGCTTTTATACGGTACTGCGCTTTCGTCGCGCGCGCCTGTGGTTGTCGACGCATCCAGTCCAATTCCTTGCGCAGTAAATTATTCGCCCGTTCCACTTCGGCATTTTGATTATCAATACGCTCCTGCCGTTTTTCAAGATAATACGAATAATTCCCCTTGTACGGGTAAATCTGCTTACGGTCAATTTCGAGGATTGACGAGCATACCCGGTCAAGAAAATAACGGTCGTGGGTAACCATAAGCAAGCTCATGTTATTGTGTTGCAAATATTCTTCAAGCCACTCGGTCATTTCTAGGTCGAGATGGTTGGTCGGCTCGTCTAAAATCAACAGTTCGGGTTCGGTAATCAGCACATTTGCTAAAGCCACACGCTTGAGTTGCCCCCTAGACAACTCGCCTATTTTTTGATTAAAGCTTGTAATTTTAAGCTGGGTAAGTATTTGCTTTACCCGCTGCTCGTAATTCCAAGCTTTCAGGTGATCCATCTGCGAAAGAATTTCATCAAGTCCTTTATGATTGTCCGATTGCATGATCCGCTCATACTTCGAAATAACTTTCACAACATCATTATCGGAGTAAAAACAAGCCTCAAGCACGGTTAAATCTGTAGGGTACACAGGATCCTGCTCCAGATAGCCCACACGTAAATCACGCTTAAAGGTTATTTTACCCGAATCACAACCGTTGTTACCGACAATAATATTCAGCAGCGAGGTTTTTCCACTGCCATTTTTGCCGATCAACCCTACACGCTGCCTTTCGCCTATGCTAAAACTTATGTTATTAAACAAAACCAAATTGCCGTACGATTTGGTCAATTCTTCCACCTGGAGATAATTTATCATATATACAGATTAAGCAACAAACAGTGGGTATTACGACGCACGATTATGTTAATGTGATAATTTGTAAATGAGTGTATTTGAAAATAATTCGCACATCCTCTAATTTCCTAATTCGCAAATTAATGAGATCTTTGATCTTTATTTTTTAAATCCTTATTCGATATAATAGCTAATAAATGAATAAATTTGAAAATGATTTTCTAATTAGCTAATTAATTTCCCATTCAAACCCGCCTTTGGTGTCCTTTACCGTAATACCCATTTTAGACAAAGCGTCGCGGATGTTATCTGATGTGTCAAAGTCCTTGTTAATCTTGGCATTCTGGCGGAGTTGCAATATAAAATCAATCAAGTTGTTTGTCAGTTCGTTATTTCCTGTTTCCGCCGATTCCTGTTGCAAACCCAGGATATCGTAAACCACTGTATTATAAAACACTTTCAACCTATCCAAATCGGCATTGGTAAGTGTTTCCTTGTTTTCGTTTACGCAATTAATAACACGCACAGTCTCAAATAAAACCGATATAGCAACAGGGCTGTTCAAATCATCATTCAAGGCATCGAAACAGGCTTTTTCAATTTTCCCGATATTAACTGTCGATTTATCCGTTGGCTTTAATTTATTCAGTGTTTCTCCTACTTTTAGCAAGCGCTGTAAGCCTTTTTCAGCAGCCTGCAAAGCTTCGTTCGAAAAGTCGAGCGTACTGCGGTAATGTGCCTGCAATATAAAAAACCGGATTGTCATTGGGCTATACGCCTGTGTCAGCGATTTATGCATGCCTGTAAAAAACTCCTCAAGCGTAATAAAATTACCCAACGACTTGCCCATTTTTTGTCCATCAATGGTAATCATGTTGTTATGTATCCAGTAACGTACTGCTTCGTGTCCCTCGGCTGCAACATTCTGGGCAATTTCGCACTCGTGATGTGGAAACATTAGATCCATACCGCCGCCATGAATATCGAACGGGTTACCCAGATATTTCGTACTCATGGCCGAACATTCGAGATGCCAGCCGGGAAAACCGTCTGAGTTAATCCTTTGATACTTTATTTTGCCATTTTCATACCTTCCAACTGGAATCGAAAATCGAGCTTTCCATCTCATAATATGTCCAGGGTTTGCCTTCTTCCATAAAGCAAAATCGAA
This sequence comes from Prevotellaceae bacterium, assembly GCA_031263585.1. Taxonomy (GTDB): domain Bacteria; phylum Bacteroidota; class Bacteroidia; order Bacteroidales; family UBA932; genus JAISFN01. The sequence continues at coordinate 75,631 of JAISFN010000180.1, forward strand.
GGAATTGCGTTTTTCGTCTTGTCCATCAAGCGTACGAGTATTAGCTTGCAAATCCTCTAACACTCTTCCAGATAACTTACCATAAGTATATTGCTCGTTATATTTTTTAACATCAAAATAAACAGAACCATTAGCTCCATAGGCAAAACCATGCTTTATTATGGTTTTAACTAACTCTATCTGCTCGATAATATGCCCCGATGCATGCGGCTCGATACTTGGCGACAGTACGTTCAGCTTGTCCATAAACTTATGGTAACGGTTTGTGTAATACTGAACTACCTCCATAGGTTCGATATCGTCGAGCCGGGCTTTTTTTTCGATTTTATCTTCGCCTTCGTCGGCATCGTTCACCAAATGCCCAACATCGGTAATATTACGCACATAACGTACTTTATAGTTCAAAAAACTAAGGTAACGGAACAATAAATCGAATGTAATGGCAGGGCGCGCATGCCCCAAATGCGGATCGCCGTAAACCGTGGGACCGCACACATACAAGCCTACATGGGGCGCATGCAAAGGTTGAAAAACCTCTTTACTACGGCTTAATGTATTATAGATTACAAAACTGCTATCCATAGTGTTGATTAATTTTACAAGATACAAAGATACAATTTATAGTTCCAAATAACACTATGGGCTATGCTATATGTTGGTGCATATACAATTTTCTTTTAAGAATGTGACAAATTGTCTGGTATTTGTCTATCGGCATAAAACTTGAAAAGCTTTTTGGGTAAAAAATCTTAAGTACTTAAAATATTTTGTCATACTATGGCGACGCGAAGGGCATCTCTATTTGATAGGCTGCAAGACGCTTCGCTGGCATTCAGCATAACAATAGCAAGTATATCATTAATTATTATTAATTACTTAAGCGCTTTGTCCAGCATAAATATAAATATAAACATAAAATATACAAAACATGAAAGGTAAAATTGGTGTAACTACTGAAAACATTTTCCCAATTATCAAGAAGTTCCTGTACTCTGACCACGAAATTTTTCTTCGCGAACTGGTATCGAATGCGGTTGATGCTACTCAAAAAATCAAGGCTTTGTCATCGATAGGTGAAGCAAAAGGCGAACTCGGCGATTTGTCGATACGGATATCCATTGATAAAGATAAGAAAACACTTACCATAAGCGATGCCGGTGTGGGAATGGCAGGCGAAGAGATTGAAAAATACATCAACCAGATTGCTTTTTCGGGAGCTGAAGAATTTCTTGAAAAATATAAGGATAAAACCAATATTATTGGACATTTTGGCTTAGGCTTCTATTCGTCATTTATGGTGGCCGATAGGGTTGAAATTTTCACCAAATCATATGCCGACGCGCCCGCCATGCACTGGGAATGCGACGGTAGTCCCGAATATGTACTGGAAGAAACCAGTAAACGGACAAGTCGCGGAACCGATATTGTTTTGCACATATCCGGTGAAAACGAAGAATTTCTGGAAGACGCACGCATTAAGGAACTGCTGAATAAATACTGCAAATTTTTACCCGTAGCTATCGTATTCGGCAAGGAGCAGGAGTGGAAAGACGGCAAATATGTCGATACTGATAAGGATTACGTAATTAACAGTACAGAACCTTTGTGGATGCGCCCCCCGGCAGAACTGAAAGATGAGGACTACATGAGTTTTTACCGCGTATTGTACCCTATGAGCGAAGATCCCTTGTTTTACATCCACTTGAATGTTGATTACCCGTTTACGCTTACCGGTATTTTATATTTCCCCAAAATACGCAGCAATATTGATTTCCAAAAAAATAAAATACAACTATACAGCAACCAGGTGTTTGTTACTGATTCGGTTGAAGGTATCGTCCCCGATTTCCTTACCCTTTTACACGGTGTTATCGACTCGCCCGATATTCCGCTGAATGTATCGCGCAGTTATTTGCAAAGCGATAATAATGTGAAGAAAATATCGGGCTATATCACTAAAAAAGTAGCCGACCGTTTACAGGATATCTTTAAAAATGACCGCCGACAGTTTGAAAGTAAATGGGATGATTTAAAGCTGTTTATGGAATACGGCATGGTTACCGATGACAAATTCTATGAGCGTGCCGAAAAATTCACTTTACTGAAAAATACCGACGACAAGTATTTTACACTGGACGAATACCGCCAGTTGGTAGAACCCAACCAGACGGATAAAAACAACAATGTAGTTTATCTGTACACATCGGATAAGCAGGCACAATACAGTTTTATTAATGATGCCATGGAAAAAGGCTACGACATACTGGTTATGGACGGCCAACTGGATGCCCACTTCATTAACAAGCTTGAGGAAAAACTGAAAGAAACCCGTTTTGTACGTGTTGATTCCGATATTGTTAGCCGTTTGATTGAAAAGGACGAGGTACACAAATCGAAGCTAACTGCTGAACAGCAAAATGAATTACGGCCTGTTTTCGAGGCAAATACTCCGGTCGAAAGTGATGAGCGTTACTTTGTATCGTTCGAAGCATTAAGCGAAATCGATGCACCTATTATTATCACCCAAAACGAATTTATGCGCCGTATGAAGGATATGTCGGCTATAAGTGGCGGTAACGGCATGGGCTTTTACGGTAATATGGGTGACGTGTTTAACATGGTTGTAAATTCGAACCATCCATTGATACAGCAAATTAATGCTGAAAAAGACAAAGCGCTGGATAAGGATTTAAAATCGACCAACGATGCTATTGCCGAAGCCCAATTTAAAGTAGATGAATTGAACAAGCAAAAAACGGGTAAAAATGACGAGGAAGTGCCCCAGGCATTAAAAGATGATTTGCAAAATGCCAAAAAGGAACTGGATGCAGCCAAACAAAAACAAAGCGATTTGTTGACAAATTTTGGCAAGGATAATAAACTTGCAAAACAATTAATTGATCTGGCTCTGCTTGCCAACAACCGCCTTAAAGGCGAAGCGCTTGCCCGTTTTGTGAAACGCAGTATCGAGTTGATTGAAAAATAAATTTACTTTTCAGAGCAAAGGAGGTTGTTCAAAAAGTCGTATTTTACTTCACATTGTCATTGGCTTTGCAGAACTCGCAAAGCCAATGACAATGTAAAGTATTTTTAGGTTGCCTCCTTTTTAACATCAATCCGGAACTGATTAATCGAAATGGGTTTTAGTTAGTTTTACTCGAAAATATCCCAACCCATTAAAACAAATTATATGAAACCTTATTTTTGCAATTGCCCTGTAGAAAAATGTCCTCGCCATTCTCCGAACCATAACAACGGATATGATCCTTGCATCTAGGATAATCTGAAAAAAGATAAAATATCCGCATGCTTTTTCTGGCAATAATCAACGATGTAAATGTTAACAATTTTTCGGTAGAACGTTTTATCAATTTTTTCTGGAATATCAGGAAGAATACAAAAACAAAAAGGTGTTAAAATAAAACACAGAGGATAATGATTAATTTTGAAATGTAAAACGTCAATTATCAATTTTCTACGTTCAATTGCCTATCGTGGACGTGCTACTTGCTACTATTCTCAATTCACTTATGCGGGGTAAATTTGTATCCGGTATTGCTGTCGGCGGTAACATCCCCTATTGCCGGAAAAGCAATGTGCATACCCGCAATGGGTATTTTATTTTTTACCACATAATCGAGCACTTTTTTTCGCGAAGCAATGGCCTGTTTCGGGTCGACATCATATGTAACCGCTATTTCGGGGTACGGTATTTGTACGGCCATAGCATGGGTCAGATCGCCCCATATCAGCATACGTGAATTGTCCGATTCGAACAGGAATATAGTATGTCCCGGGGTATGCCCGTATGCGGCAAAAGCTTTAAATCCAGAAATCAAATCGTCCGCTTGCGTCCCGATTTCGGCAGGCGTAAATAAATGCAACTTATCCTTGTATGCCGTCATTACGTTTCTTGCTAAAACGCCCCGGACATTGCTGCTATCCATCCAGTAATCATATTCAATTTGTGCCACATAAACGTCGGCATTCTCAAAAACAAGCTTTTCGTCCTTTAGCATTCCGCCTATGTGATCGCCATGCATGTGGGTAATTAATACAACATCAATTTTTTCAGGAGTAATTCCTAATGACTGTAAATTTTCGATAAGTTTTGTCCCTAGGCCGGCATCAACCAGAATATTTTTATCCGGAATCTGCACTAAAAAAGCATTGATCGCATTCGGAAAAGTACCATCCGGGGCATATTTTGCAAGTATCTCCGCCGAAACATCAATTAAAATGGAGCTGTTACCTTTCTGTTGAACTTCGGATAATGTACTGATTTTAAAATTGCCTATATCAACTGTAATCACATTTTCCTGATTTTGAGAAAAGCCCGTAATAAAGCTTATAACAAGTATAGGTAATAATGAAACTCTTTTCATAGTTAATATTATTTAATTTATGTAAATATAAGTGATTTTTTTCATAAGTAACTATATCTGTGAAATCACCCATAAAATGATGATTTCGATTAATAATTCAAAACAAAGAACGATAGACTCTTGTTTTTTGAACAAATGCGTGAGAGGTCTTTTATAAGATAAAAAACAGCAGCTAAAAAAATTAAAATTTCAGGTGGCAACGTAAAAAGTATGCTGCCGTAAATATATGATAATAAGTGAATTAATTTGTATATTTGTAAATGCAAATAAAAATCACCCGCCATTGCCCCTACCAAAGTACAAACTTAGATAAAATATGCTATTTACAAGCGAGTCTGATAAAAAATAGTCTATTAAATTAAATACAAAGCCACAGAGTATGTATGTATTCCAAGCTCGAAGCTTAAATGATAAT
>JAISFN010000181.1 GCA_031263585.1 Prevotellaceae bacterium
TTGAATTTAACCCTGTTATTTGTCCGAAAAGCAGTTGCAAAAAATGATTTCAACTGTTTAATTCGTGTGAGCAGTAGTTGCCAAGATAGCGTTTTACACACTTGTCGAATTCGTATTTGTTCACAAAATCCGTTAGCTGAAAAAAACGCAAAATTACAGGTTTTCAAATCAAATCGAAAAATCAAATTACGCTTATAAAATATTGTATATCTATAATTTATGATATAATATTAAAACTAACGAAAAACTAATATTCTGTAATCTTAAATTATCTAATGGAGTAAATTAGGCATTATATCAGACGGGTATTCAAAAACGAAGACTTTACAATTGAAAAGGTATCGCACAGTAAGAACTGGACTTACCAGCCCACCAGAGACAATAACAACATAATAACAGTCCGACGTTTAGTAAGTTCGGTATATCCAGGCTTCTTCGTCAAACTTATTGTTATAATCGCTTAACATCCGTTCGGCTTCATTAATATCAGTAAATTTGCCTATTGATACTGGATACAAACCTCCCAGTTTGGGTAATATTTCGGCATTTGCATAGCCTTGTTCAAGGGCGAATTGTAAAAAGCGCTCGGCATTAATTTTTTCCGAAAAACACCCTCCGATAACATGGTATTGCAAATCATCGTTTGCCCTGACTGACGGAGAAGCAAGCATCTTTAAACTGTCTGTTGCAACCGGCTTTATGCTGCCAACCGGCAATGAAATTTGAGTCTGCCCCGCCGGAGTTGTTTTTTTGCGCAGAAAACACAAATCGGAATTTGTTGTATGTAAATATAATAACGTTAACAGGAAAATGATCATAATAAGTTGGAATATAATTACCCACAGTAATCTGCTTCGCTTTTTTGCCTCTCTTAATTCCTTCTCAAGAATTGATTCCGGTTTAATTACCGGGGGGCTATTGGGCGGAGTTTGACTATTTTCCGGAGCCTCAACCGCTTTTTCAACAGGGGGTATTGCCGGTAGCTCTTGTTTTGGAGGTATAACTGTCGTATTGTCGGATGCCTGCACTGGCCGTTCGGTTACAGTATTTTCTTTTGTTTGCACTTCTTCCGGTTCATTTATTACCGGCACAGCTTGTTTTTCCTCAGTATTAATAGGCTTATTATCAATTACCAAAGAATTCGTTGCTTTTATTGTTCCCTCATAAGATACAAACTGTACAGCACCTTTATCATCCAGTGTAAAATAACCGAAACCTTCGACATCGCAACGCCGCTTACTTCGTAAAAGTCGTTTTACCTCGTTAACAAATTTTTTAATGGCTACGGAAACATCGGGTTTGCTTAATTGAACCTTTTGGGCAATCGATTCCTCTAAAAATCCATCGTTATATCTTAAAAATGAGGAAAATATAATATTTTTAGTTCCGTCCGGATTTTCCTTTACTAAAAAAGCCCCCAAATCGGGTATAATTACCCTGCGGTTATTTTGTACAAGTTCCTTTAAATACTTATCAATTATTGGCATAGAAAAGGCTTTTAATATCCGTATCAAACCATATTACCAGACAAATATAATTAAAAACGGTTTGATTACAATGTTTCAATCAAGCGCAAAATTACTTATTTGATTTTCGATATGCAAATAGCCGTGTCTTAAACTTCGACAAATAGCTTCGCCACTACTGAGCGAATCCTTCCGTGTGGCTTTACTACTTCCTGTTTTTACTTTTTTCGATTTCATTTTCTACTCGCTTTACATTCCCAGACGATACAATCGCGCAGGAGCGGCGAATTTAGTTATATTCAAACCTTTTTATAAACCTTAAACAGGTTCTTATATACTTGCAAATTATTTATTTAATGATTAATAATCCAACTTTCAATCGTCAATAACCAATTTATAATACTTATGTGAATCCGAATTTAAAAAAGTGTATATTTGCAATATGGAACAGTTTGTAGTATCTGCAATAAAATATCGCCCGCTCACTTTTGCATCGGTTGTGGGCCAATCATCAATTTCGACAACCTTAAAAAACGCCATACAGCGCCAGCACCTGGCACATGCATATTTATTTTGCGGGCCGCGGGGAGTAGGTAAAACCACCTGTGCACGTATTTTTGCCAAAACTATCAACTGCCTTTCCCCCACTGCCGACATGGAAGCATGCGGCGTTTGTGAATCGTGTAAATCGTTTGCCGAAGGGCGCTCTTACAGCATCCATGAACTTGATGCCGCATCGAACAACTCGGTCGAAGATATTCGTTTATTGATTGATAAGGTGCGTGTTCCTCCTCAAATTGGTAAATACAGCGTGTATATTATCGATGAGGTTCATATGCTATCGGCATCGGCATTCAATGCTTTTTTAAAAACATTGGAAGAGCCTCCGGCACATGCTATTTTTATTCTGGCAACAACCGAGAAACATAAAATTTTACCGACTATTTTATCTCGTTGCCAGATTTTCGATTTTAACCGCATAACCATTGAAGATACAGTTAAACACTTAGGTGAAATTGCAGATAAAGAAGGTATTAAATATGAACCCGAAGCATTTAATATAATTGCCCATAAGGCCGACGGAGCCATGCGCGATGCCCTTTCAATTTATGATCGGGTGATTTCGTTTTGCAGTAATGATATTACCTATAAGGCAGTAATTGAAGATCTGAATGTTTTAGACTACGAATACTATTTCCGTATAACAGATGCCTTTTTAGAATCGCGGTACACTGATGCCATACTAATTCTTGATGAAATATTACGGAAAGGATTTGATACATTGCATTTTATCAGCGGATTGAGCACCCATTTCCGAGATTTGTTGGTATGTAAGGATCCCCGAACAGTGCCCCTACTCGAAGTAAGCCATTCAATAGCCGAACGATACAAACAACAGGCAGCACAAAGCTCGGTTGAATTTTTATTTGACGCGCTTAATTTATCTAACCAGTGCGAAGTAGGCTACAAAAATAGTGGAAATCCGCGCTTACATGTTGAATTGAGTCTGATAAAAATAGCAAATATCCGGCTCGAAAAAAAAAATAGCCTAAACGTAAGTGAGGAAAAAAACAGCGGAAAAGAGGCTATAACAGCCCAACAACCGGTATCGACTGTTGATGTGCCTAAAACTAAACCGTTGCCCGATGCACCGCAAAGCATATCGTTAAAAAATATGCTGAATGACGCCGCTGAGGCTTCTGATACCCCAAAAGAGGAAGTTGTTAAAACAGAAGAACCGGGCGTTTCGTTTACCGAAGAGCAATTGGTTGAAAAGTGGCGACAATATGCCCAAAGCATTCAGGCAAAACAGCCCCGTTTAAGCAGCGCATTGCTTGAGCACACAGCAAAACTGGTTGACGGATACATTATTAATTACCCGGCATTACACGAAAAACAAAAACAACAGTTAACCGAACGTACACAAGGCTTGATTGATTTTTTGAGAAAGGAACTGAAAAACCCCAAAATACAAATTGAATGGGTTGTAGAAGAGACCATTCTGGAAAAAGCTAAAAATGCAGTATATACCCTCGACGATAAATTAAAATTCCTTATTCAGAAAAATCCGGTTGTCGAAAAACTTAAAAAGGATTTAGATCTGGATTTTCGTTAAGAATAGCATTTTAATCGCCTTACATCATATACTCATCAATTGCTAATCCCACAACCTGTGCAATATCTTGCACCGTAGTTAATTTGGTGTCGGCAAGTGTTTTTTTGCACAAGGGGCAAGCTGTAACCAATATATCGGGTTGTTGTTCCATCAGTTTTTCAACGGTATCATATGCAATCATTTTACGTTGCTGTTGGGTAATTTCGGCGTTTCCCAAACTACCGCCGCAACACAAGCCTTTTTCTTTATCAAAAGGTGTCGGCTGTAACTCGGCTATTTTCCTTAAAACTTCACGCGGCTCCTCGTATACTCCCGAATTGCGGGCTAAATCGCAGGGATCGTGAAATACAAGCTTTTTGCTTATTGGGGTCAAGTGTAATTTATTATTATCAAGTAATTGATTAATATACTGGGTATGGTGCAACACTGGTATAGTTAAGCGATATTCGTTCTTAAACATCTTATAACAAATAGGACACGATGCTACCAGCGCCTTGGCTCCCGATGCCGTAATAATGTTTTTATTTTTTTGCATCAATTTATGCGCTGCATCGCTTTGTCCGGTTAATAAAGTCGGACGCCCACAACAAATACCGCCGTCTTCATCCATAAACCGATACTTCACATTTGCCGCTCTGAATATTTTAAGCATAGCCCGCTTAATATCAGGTGTTAAATGCGACATGCACCCGGCAAAATACATCACCTCAACAGACATACCATCGACAACATTTACCGGCTCGGGAATATAACTGTATCTGTCCTTCATCGGAATGTTATTATACAGGTTACGAACCATTTGCTTTAACTTGCACGAGTCGATACCAACAGGGCATGCCTGCACGCACCGACCGCACATCATACAATTAAACGTGGTTGAGGGCAAACTTTTTAGCTTATACCGATAACGCAAATGATGCATAAAATAAACTGTTGCCTTACGCTCCATTTGTGCCGCCGATACCATTTGGCAGGCATCAATACATATACCGCAACGCGAGCATGAGTAAATTTCGGCACGGGCATAGCCATCATTCGGTCGATTATGCGATTTAATTCCGGCATTCCGTAATACAATCAATAATATCTCCGTAGGGATATGCATATAACGCGAGTGGGGCAACGCAAAAAAGAATATCCCCAAAGCAATCGAATACAGCCACCAGGCCGGGCGCATCAACAAATCATTCGATACGAAATTTTCGATAAGATGCCCGAACGAATTTGTTAAAAAGCTACCGCCACCGGCACTCGATGTAAAACTTTCGGCCAATAAGCGCAACGGAAAAATAGCCCATAAAGCATACATTGCCAAGGTATCGCCTAACTTCAGCCGTGTAGTACGCTTCATCCCGAATACTCGCGACCGTATCCGTTTAAACATGGCTAACCCTACCCCCGAAAGAGTTATCAGCAAAAAGAAGTCCATTAAAAAGAAGAAAAAAGCGCCCTTTAATGTACTTTCGGTTTCAACGGTAAAATAACGGAAAAATATAGGGTAATACGGCAAGTTAAACCGATGGGGACAAAACAGTTTTACCTCGATATGGGCTAGTAAAATCATCATAAACCAACCGAAAGCAATGCTCATGTGCATATATCCTAGCAATGCATTTTTCTTGAATATCTTACGGTGAATCAAGCATTCCAGGAAAATTTCTTTTACCGAAACAAATACCTTTACACTAAAAAGGCTCCCGAATAGCTTTGTACGGTCTTCGTAAGGCATCTCACGAATAATACGTATTATACCTATGGTACAATACAATACAATATAAGCTATGCCAATGGTAAACGGTATTACAAATAGGTCAAAACCAAGCCGTTCTTTCATATGATTTAAGTACGGTAGTGTTAATTATGCCCTACAAACTTAGTGTATTATTTGTAAAAATAGTCCATAAAATCATTCAAAAAAACATTTCACCTCATTAAACAATTAGCTAACATCAAATTACTATATCCAAAAAATATCATGTAAAAAATGCGAATAAACTCAGTATAAAATTTTATACCTTTGTAAACTTAAAAAAGGAAAAATGCATCCATCTCATCAAATCAAATTTTTCTCGGGTAGAAAAACTTTATACTTGGCACGTAAAATTGCTAAAAGTTTTGGCACCAAATTAGGCAAATCATCTGTTACTAAATTTAAAGACGGTGAATTTCAGCCCAGTTACGACGAAAGTGTCCGGGGGTCAACTGTATTTATTATCCAATCTACTTTTCCGCCTACCGACAATTTATTCGAGCTGTTATTAATGATTGATGCAGCAAAACGTGCATCGGCCTATAAAATTGTGGCCGTTATTCCTTATTTCGGCTGGGCAAGGCAAGACCGGAAAGATAAGCCCCGCGTCTCGATAGGTGCGCGCATGGTTGCCGATATGTTAAGTGCCTCGGGAGTTGACCGTGTAATGACCATGGATTTACATGCCGACCAGATTCAAGGCTTTTTCTCGGTACCTGTCGATCATATTTATGCAAGTACTGAATTTTTCCCGTATATACAAGGTCTTAAGTTAGAGAATTTAGCTGTGGCTGCACCCGACATGGGCGGTGCAAAACGGGCGAATGCCTATTCACGTATATTAAACTGCCCGATGATTATTTGCTATAAATCGCGCGAAAAAGCAAATGAAGTATCCCAGATGACGGCAATCGGGGATATTAAAGGAAAAAATATCATTATTCTTGACGATATGATTGATACAGGAGGAACAATAACTAAGGCCGCCGATATGATGAAAGAAAAAGGCGCTTTAAGTGTACGCGCCATTGCTACACACCCCATATTGTCGGGGCAAGCCTACGACAATATCGCCAGGTCGGCGCTAAGCGAAGTAATAGTTACCGATACTGTGCCTTTACGTAAAGGCGTCGATACGTCTAAAATCAAGGTTATTTCAATTGCCAATTTATTTGCCGATGTCATTAACAAAGTATACAACTACGAGTCGATCAGTTCAAAATTTATTATGTAGATAATAACCATATTACAGATATAATAAAGCTAAAGAGGCGCTTTACATGAAGCGTCTTTTTTTATTTTTAGACAAACTCTTTATTCCTGAAAATCAGTATAGGATAAAATTTGTATAAAAAACATTATTTTTATATTTATAAATAAACACATAGTGAAACGTATTTTAGCAATTGATTACGGGTGTAAACGTGTGGGATTGGCAGTAACCGACCCTTTGCAAATTATTGCTACGCCTTTGGATACGGTTCATGCGTCGGAAGTGCTGGCCTATCTAAGCAACTACATTGCAAAGGAACCGGTAGAGTTATTTGTAGTAGGCATGCCTAAAAACCTCGACAATAAACCGGCCGAAGCAGCCCAATATGTTGAGCCTTTTATAAAACAATTGCATAAAAAAATCCCCGATATACCGATAGAATTGATGGATGAACGTTTTACTTCAAAAATCGCTTTCCAAGCTATGATCGACGGAGGGGTGAAAATGATGGACAGGCGGAACAAAGAAACTGTTGACAAAATAAGTGCTGTAATTATCCTGCAATCGTATCTTGAGAGCAGGGAAATAAAAAACAATCGGAATATATAACATCCTATTAACAATTTAAAATTATGATACTTCCAGTTTATGTATACGGATCGCCGATATTGCGTAAAGTTGCCGTAGAAATTACGCCAGATTACCCTGATTTGAAACAATTTTTTACCGATATGTGGGATACCATGTATTATGCTGATGGTGTAGGCCTGGCTGCTCCCCAAGTTGGCCGGTCAATCCGTTTGATTGTAATTGATACTTCGGTAATTGCCAAAGATGACGAAGCGGCTAAGAATTTCAAAAAATTGCTGATTAACCCTACCATTATCGAGCGCACAGGCGACCAGATGTCATACACTGAAGGCTGTTTAAGCATCCCCGGACTACACGAAAACGTGGCGCGCGATAGCAAAGTACGGATTAAATATTACGATGAAAACTTTGTAGAACACAACGAAAGCTACGAAGGCGTAATAGCCCGTGTAATACAACACGAATACGATCATTTGGAGGGTATTATGTTTGTCGACAGGTTATCGGCCTTACGCAAAAAGCTAATAAAATCGAAACTTATCGGAATGACCAAAGGTAAATACGATGCCGACTATAAAACCAAAATCGGTTAATAATATTAAACCACTATTGAGTGTAGCGAATTGAAAATCGGCGAAGCCAAACATCTTATAAATAGATCCTTCACTTCATTCAGAACCGGGCTTGCGAATTCGTCGAAGGCAATAACAACATGGTAATGGCTGTGTATGAATTAACGATTACAAATAATATTCAAAATAAAATTATAAATCATTACAACTATGGGCGCTTTTCATGCTTATGATATTCGCGGAATTTGGAATAAAGATTTTAATAAAGACGATGTTTACAAAATAGGATTCTTTTTACCGGCATTGTTAAATGCCTATAAAATACTGGTTGGACGTGATGTACGCACATCGTCGCCCGAAATATACGATGCTTTAACCCGCGGAATTACCGATGCCGGAGCCGATGTATACGATATTGGGCTGGCAACCACGCCTATGGTATATTTTGCCACAGCAAGCAAAGGCTTTAAAGCCTCTGTACAAATAACTGCATCACACAATTCTAAGGAATATAATGGTTTAAAAGTATCAGGCGAGAATGCTTTGCCCATCGGTTATGATGCCGGGCTAGGGCAACTGGAGCAAAGGATTAAAACACAAACTGTAAAACCAGTTGACAAGAAAGGTAAAATAATACCGATGGACATAAAGCCCGAATACATTGCTTTTTTGAAAAACTATAAAGGCGATTATAATGGACTCAAAATAGGCATAGATTTATCCAACGGCATGGCAGCCTTACTGATAAAAGATATATTAGATGACGAGCCTATATACTTGTTCGACGAATTAGACGGTACATTCCCCAACCACGAAGCTAATCCGCTGGATTTAAAAAATATTATTGATATTCAAATCCTTGTAAAAAAAGAAAAATGCGATATCGGTATAATTTTTGATGGTGATGCCGACCGGGTTATGTTTATTGATGAAAATGCTCGTTTCATTTCTCCCGATTTGATGATTGCTGTACTTGGGCATTACTTTCTGGAAGAAAAAGGCTTGCGAGGGAATGTATTACAGGATATTCGCACATCGAAAGCTATTGGCGAGTATCTTACACCGATGGGTGCAAGCATGCATACATGGAAAGTAGGCCGTGCTTTTGCTGCCCGAAAGCTGCGCGAAATCGATGGAATATTTGGTGGCGAACTGGCCGGACATTATTATTTCCGCGATTTCTTTTATTCGGACAGCGGTATTCTGGCATGCCTTATTATTCTGGATATTGTTGCATCCATGAAAGCCAAAGGCATATCAGTAAGCCGAATGATTAGCAAAATCGAAACATATAAAAACTCGGGCGAAATAAATTTCCGCATCCAGAATAAGCAACAGGCAATGGATGCTGTACGAGAGTATTTCCTTGCAAAAGAAAAACCCGTTGCCCAATACAATTTCGACGGTTATCGTATTGAGTTCCCCGACTGGTGGTTCAATATCCGCCCGTCGAACACCGAACCTTATTTGCGGTTTATTACCGAGGCTAAAACAAGCGAATTACTTGACGAAAAAGTAAAAGATGTGAAAAATATCCTGTCTGGTATCGACTAAATTATTTTAAGTTTTGAAGATAGTATAGTCATAGTATACGTGCTAAAATCTGTTTTCGATGAAAAATTGGCGTTGTTAATTTCATATATATAATTGATTATTTAGTTTCTACTTTGGTAACTGTTAGGAAATTCTAAATAAACTACCTCGCAGCAGAGCTGACGAGGTATTAACTTAGTACAAACTTAGATAAAATATGCTATTTACAAGCGAGTCTGATAAAAAATAGTCTATTAAATTAAATACAAAGCCACAGAGTATGTATGTATTCCAAGCTCGAAGCTTAAATGATAAT
>JAISFN010000089.1 GCA_031263585.1 Prevotellaceae bacterium
TACCTGTTTGACAACTACGTCGATACATTGAAACAGAATGTTGTGGTTTTCAAAAAAATTGCCTATCCCTATGTTTTATCGGCTTGGAGTACCGATGTATGGAATATTGAAACGGGAGAACTGAAGCATTTGCCTTTAAAACAGGAAAAGTTTTATTACGATTCGCTTACACGGTTTATTGTCAGCAGTTTCAAGATTATGGATGCCGTTTTATTAAATAGCGAAGAGTTGCGCTTATTGCTCTATATTGGCAATACGTACTACATAAAAGATATCCGCCTGCACGACATGCAATTCGTTAACGAAAAAGAACTGTATATACCCCAAAAAAGGCAGAGCGATGTATACTTCTACGGAACAGACAAGCTATTGTACATGTCCGAAGAAAAATTATTGATGCTTTATATTTAATTTTCAAACTATTCCCTAAAGGCTTCATCCGTTAATGTATCGAATATCTGGGAGATTCAGTAATTAAGTAATTAATCACAACTAATTCATTGCAAATTAGATGTGATGTTATCGTTTTCCAAACTATGCTAAATGGAAAAAGTCGAAATTGATGTAAAAGAAAGCAAGATTAAATACGTTTAAACGCCGCGTATTATTTTGGAAAAACAGCAAGTTTTACGGAATGTCCGCCCGATGCGATGCCTCAGTCGGCAATTATTTCCTCGATACTAAGAGTCTATTTCTTTTCTGTACGATGATTTTCGCCCTTGAATATGCTCACAAACTATATCCCCAATCATCACTGGCGGTACTCACATGGTTTACGCCTAAATTCGACAATTTTTTCTTCAAGTCTTCGGCTGTTTTCATTCCCGTTTATCCCAGACAAACGCTACGATTTCGCCTGTTTTTCTATGATAAAAACTTTGGCGCTCTTCTTCCCCACATAAATCCAAAGCTCATCTGCTTCCAAACAATCATAATACTTTGCTTAGGCTGAATTAGATGCCGGGAATAGACCAATACCGGCAAAATTTTTTGACGATAATATTCTCAATTTCAGAGATATATCTGATGCATATCTCGCGAACAAGCATCAGTAATGTCTTTTGTGCCGGGGAAGAATGACAAGTTTTGTACCGCAATGCATGGTCGCCCACAGTTCTTGCACGAATAATTTTGCATTCCATATGATTTCTTGCCATTTCTTTTTATCTTTGTACCCCAGCAGCCGGGGCAATGGAGGGTAATTTTTATTTTTATTTACAAAAATGCAAATTCATCCACTGATTGCCAGATTTTTACAGTAGCATACTTTTTATGCCGCCGCCAAAAATTTTAAAAACAATGAAGCCGATTTTAGCAGCATCGAAAAAACCATATCGTAATTTGAAAATCCAGAAGATATTAATAACGACTAGAATAAGGTTCCGTCGAAAAGTGTGTAAAAATATATAGCGGAATATAACAAAGTAGTGCGTATGGAGCTTGCTTAACTGGTGAACTAGGTTTAGCGAAAATTTGCGAGAAATGTCCGCGTTTCTCGGACTGGATAGATTGTTTAGAAAATATAGATGAAATTAATATAAAAATCAAATCATAAAAGGTAGTATGGAAAGATTAATAATTTGTTCATTGCTGGCAACGCTCATGATATCGTGCGGAACGTCAGATAAAAGCAATAATCAAAAAGAACCGGAAGTGATTATCGGGAAAAAGGACATCAAACTGACAAGTAATTTAATGACACCTGAAACCCTTTGGTATTTCGGGCGGGTAGGGAATGTTAACGTATCGCCCGACGGCAAACAGATTGCTTACACCGTTACATGGTACGATATTGCTGAAAATAAAAGCAATACCGACGTGTATATTATGGATGCCGATGGAAACAACAAAAAACAGCTTACCAATACGGCCGCAGGTGAAGGCGCTTTACAATGGCGCTATGACGGCGCTTACATCGGTTTTGTTCGTAAGGGTCAGGTTTTCGAAATTAAGCCCGACGGTACAGGCGAACGTCAGGTTACCGATTTAAAAGGCTTGGAAGTATCCGAGTTTTTATATGCGCCAACCGGCAACAAATTATTAATGACTATCGAAACAAAGGTTGAGAATACTATTGCCGCCGATATTTACCCCGATATGCCCAAGGCCGATGCTCACATTACAAGCGACTTAATGTACCACCACTGGGATACATGGGACGACGGTTATTTCAGCCATGTTTACATTGCAGGTTATGCCGACGGTCAATTAACCGAAGCGCCTGTTGATATTAATGCAGGGGAACCTTACGATACCCCGTTAAAACCCTTCGGCGGCATTAGTGATATAGCCTGGTCGCCCGACGGCAAAACCATTGCCTATACCAGTAAAAAATTGAAAGGTAAAGAGTATACCATGACAACTAATTCCAATATCTACCTGTACTCGTTGGATACCAAGCAAACTAAAATGCTGACCGAGGGCATGAAAGGCTATGATAATCAACCGATATACTCGCCCGACGGCAGTAAATTGGCATGGTTAAGCATGGAACGAGAAGGTTACGAGGCCGATAAAGAGCGTATTTTTATTTACGATTTTACCGACGGAACGATGGAAGACGTTTCAAAAGATTTCGATTCGAGCCCGTCGAGCATGCAGTGGTCGCCCGACGGCAAATCTATTTACCTAACAGCCTGTTTCGACCAGACTTACCGCATATTTTCACTTAATTTGGAGAACAAGCAATTTACCCAAATCAGTAAGGACGGGATGTTCGATTACCAAGGAGTACAATTAGCCGATGGCGGATTGGTAGTTACCCGTACACAGATAATTAAACCTGCCGAAATTTATAAACTGGATGCCAACGGCGAAGGAACGGAACTATCATTTGTTAATAAAGATATTCTTGACCAGTTGAATTTGCCCACAATGGAAAAACGCTATGTGAAAACCAGCGACAATAAAGAAATGCTGGTATGGGTAATGTTCCCTCCTGATTTCGACCAGTCGAAAAAATACCCTGTTATTATGATGTGTACGGGAGGCCCTCAGGGAACAATCAGTCAGGCATACAGCTACCGTTGGAACTATGCGTTAATGGCATCGAACGGCTATGTAACCATATACCCTGCCCGCCGCGGTGTAAGTGGTAACGGACAGGAATGGACCGATGGCGTAAGCAAAGACCATGGCGGACAACCCGAACGCGATTTATTAGCAGCTATCGACAATATCTCTCAGGAACCGTGGGTAGATAATCAACGCCTTGGTGCAGCAGGTGCAAGTTACGGCGGTTTCTCAATCTTTTGGCTGGCAGGCAACCACAATAAGCGCTTTAAAGCGTTTATTGCCCATGCCGGAATTTTCGATTTCCAATCGATGTACAGTACTACCGAGGAAATGTTTTTCGAAAACTGGGAGAAAGGCGGCCCGTTCTGGGATAAGAGTAATGCTGCGGCACAACGCGTATTTAAACAGTCGCCCATTAACTTTATCGAAAACTGGGATACCCCAATACTGGTAATCCACGGCGAAAAAGATTATCGTGTGCCTTACAACCAAGGGCTTGAGGCTTATAATATCGCCCAGATGCGCGGTATACCGAGCCGTTTAGTTATTTATCCGCAAGAAAACCACTGGATTTTAAAACCCCAGAATGCTATTGTATGGCAACGTGAATTTTTCGCATGGTTCGACAAATATTTAAAGCAATAAATTAAATACTGTAAGGAATTAATTCAAAATAGGGCTGCTTCATCGCGAAGCAACCCTATTTCATTACATTATGAAACGAAAGAGGTGTTTAAAGTTTCACACCCAAGGTAAAGTTCCATTCATTATTATGAATGAATTTGTTATACATCGGTATCTAGTAAGTAAATCAAAAGTTATTTTTTTGTAAACAACACTTATTATACTTGTAATAAAACTTATATTGCTTTTTGTTTCGGCTTGGATAAAATAGCTGCAATGTAGCGGCAGCATGTTCAGGTATGTATACTCCAAGCCTATCGAGGTAGTTATTTCTTCTTTGGAAAAACCATCAGGAGCATCACTGAATGAAGAGAAAATAGCCGAAATAAGATTTATCCAGTTATGGGGTAGCAGATGTCTTTCTTTTGAGTGTTGAAATTCATCCATTGATAATAGCTTTTAATGATTAGTAACGTATTTTTTTGACATAACTATGACATACCACTCACCGCTACACTTGTATAAGAGGTTATAATAATGTACATTATGGTTAAAGGGCACACCAATGCAGCCTGTTTACGCTCTTATAAATCGAGGCGAATGAAACATTAACAATAATTTGTGTAAAATTCCAGCTTAAAAAACAGAAGGGTTTTTTTGTTGAATCGTAATTGTTTCATGACTTTGGTTTTAAGTAATTGGTAATAGGGTTTATTTGATAAAATTATTTATTGATTTTCTTGCGATTGGACTTTAATTTTGTTTGTTTTGTCTCGAAGATACCTCACTCGTGCCCCAAAAAACAATTATACTTTTAAAAAATCATCAAACACAGTATAATCAAATAATTACATTTGTATTCTTTTTTAAGAATTATTTCCGGGTATTGAAATTTACGGGCAAACATTACACGTGCAATTTTGTTAGCTAAAAACCTGTTCGGATAAAAAACTATATTTACAATAATTTTAAACGCAGAAATGGAACAATACAATATATTATTCGCATTCGTATTAACGGCTATTGCCGGATTATCGACAGGTATAGGCAGCCTTATTGCACTTTTGGCAAAGCACACCAACAAAAACTTTTTGTGTGCGGCGCTGGGTTTTTCAGCAGGTATTATGATATATGTATCGTTTATGGAAATGATGCCGCAGGCCAAACTAGAGCTGACTTCTGTTTTTGGTGAAAAAACGGGGATTCTTTACCTCATAATCGCCTTTTTCGGGGGTATGGGTATTATCAACCTTATCGATTTTGCAATACCCCAATCCATAAACCCGCATGAGGTGCAAGGGGTCGAGGATATGGGCGGGAAACATCGCTCGCTTAAACGTACTGGCATTGTGGTAGCTATTTCAATTACCATACACAATTTTCCCGAAGGAATTGCAACATTTACATCGGCTTTAGGGGATATCGATATTGCTATCCCCATTACACTGGCTATTGCCATCCACAACATTCCTGAGGGACTTGCTGTAGCCGTACCCATTTACTATGCAACGGATAATCGCAAAAAAGCCTTCTGGTACTCGTTTCTTTCCGGATTATCAGAACCTTTCGGGGCGCTTATCGCTTACTTATTCCTGATGCAATTTTGGACTCCGGCAATGAACGGAATTATTTTAGCGGCAGTTTCGGGTATCATGGTGTTCATATCTATTGATGAATTGTTACCCAGTGCCGAAAAGTACGGCAAGCACCATATTTCCATAATGGGACTGGTTATTGGTATGCTGGTTATGGCATTAAGCCTGTTTTTGTTTATCTGATTATATATAGATTCTAAACTCATAAGACACAGGAAACAAGACTTTTTTAATTGGATATGTGTAGTCTATTAAAACTTGATGATTCGAGATATTTAATAGATGACTATATTACTGATTGGTAATCAAATAAATAATTTTCATTTGCGGGAGATTTACTTAGTACAGCAATATCTAATAACCAAATAGATCGAGCCGAAGTAAAGGAAGCCGCCAATCAGATTCTTGTTGAGAAAGACAACATCACAGAATCTCAGATACAATTAGCAAAACTTATATTAAAAGGTAATACCCATATAACAGACAAAACCAATAAAAGAAAAGATGATATATCTTTCGATTGCATAATTACACCGGAACGCATTAGTAGTAAAATCGCTGATTTAAAAAAGAAAATTCAAAATTGTAATTATAACCCTATTTTCTATGTCGAGCTTTCTCGATATTACATATGTCTTGGACAGGTAGAACAATCTGTAAGAGCCATGAGAACAGTCTTGTTTTTAGATCCGAATAATAGATTTCTAGTACGTTCAGCAGCAAGATTATTTTTATATCTAAAAGATAAAGAGCAAGCCTATTATCTCTTAACGAAAAGTAATAGCATCACAAAAGATCTGTGGTTATTAGCCTCTGAAATATCAGTAGCTTTATTACAAAATAAAAGTTCAAGACATGTTAAAAGAGCATTAGAAATTATTGATTCAAAGAATTTTCATTATGTAAATATCTCTGATTTAGCAAATTTATTGGCTATCCTAGAGTTTATTAATGGATCAAACAAAAAAAGTAAACAATTATTTCAATGGTATATGCCTATTTGGAATTGGGGAATGGCGTTTAATCAGGAGTTAACTCCTGATTAAACAATCTGTAGTTTTCTATTTACACAAAATTTTGAATAATCTCAATTTTTCCCTTATATTTCCATTAGTAAGCCTTTTAATGAATCCGCTGCTATTTCTTTATTTTACAGGCGTACTATTGGTTTTACCGAATTTCCAGCTTGTTCTATCCATCACCAGCTTAAATGGCGGCTGGCGAGGCAAGATTTTGAAAATCAGTAGAGCGAGCAATTTGGAATCCAACGCGTATTCCGCCATGAACCCTTGAATACGGCGTAGCGCGAAACCCGATTTTGCAGGCGTTTCAAACGCCGTGGCGAGTTTACAAAAACTAACTATTTGTACCTTACAGAGTGCGCAAATAAACAGTCCAAAGAACTTTATGCTGGCCATGTTCATTTTTCCCGCCAGACTTTGGCTTAAAATTGAAATTAATTGGGTAGTTTTGTACTCGGCCTTGAAATTGTTCGTCTTCATTATAATGAATGATTGAATATAAGCTATAAAAATATGAAATTTCAAGGTCGTTTCCAGATAAAAATAATTATATTATACTGATATTCAAATTATTATAAGCAAATATCAAATTTTGCTCGTGTACTAAGGTCAAAAATGAAAAACTTTTTATTTTTTGAGATAAAACGCATATTGTCGTTCGAAGCAAACCACGAATCTGCCAAAATATATTTGAACTGAACTTGATTCTTTATTTGCCTGACTATCACTTGGTTCATCATTTCATTCCCGCTTGCCGGCCTTTGACGATTTTCTTTACAGGTCTTTATCTCCCAGAAACGAATCGTCTTTTTTACACTCTAATAGGACAAGGGAATATGAAGGGTCGAATCTCCTTGCAAAGATGCGTAAACATAAATTGCGGACAGGATATTGATCCTTTTTACATTTTTGTCTTTACTGTGATTTAAATGCCAACAATGCTAATCGTTTTCGTCCATATACTGTTTTTCTATTGTCGTGTCAACAATTATCAAACAGATACCGGGTTTCCATATTCTCGAACTAAGATTTTATCCTTAAAACCATAAGGTTTTAGAAACCTTTTCTTCACATGGTAGAAAACGAGTAATACGATCATCATGGCTTATATGCCCGTTGGATACTGACGATAACCCGGTAGCCGTCCTTGGTTTGGTCATGAATAATAGATAATCACTATATAGGTCTAACAATTTCTCAATAGCCATAGATAATACTATTCTCTTAAAGAAATTTTTATTGTTGCGTAACATCAGGTAGTAAATTTATTTATATTTGCATACTATTTTATCGGTCATTAAAATAGCAGATATGTTTAACTAAATTTTTGAATCTTTGGAACCTCCGAGTTGGCCCTTATTAACTGTTTTTTTCAACCCCTTTACTACAGGGCATTTAATTAGTTTAATTATATTATTGCTTTTACTTTTTTGTTCGGCAATGATTTCGGGTTCCGAAGCAGCTTATTTTTCGCTATCCCCTAATGATATCCATAAACTGAAAAAACAAAACTCGGGTTCATCTGCGCGGATATTTAAACTACTGCAAAACTACGATTATCTTTTAGGATGTATTTTACTGTGTAACAATACGGTAAATGTAGCTATCGTTTTGTTGGCAAATAGCTTAGCTTCATCAATAATCAACTTTTCGCAAACTCCGGTATTGGGTTTTATTGTTCAAGTTGTTGTTATTACGTTCCTGCTTCTGTTGTTTGGTGAAATTATGCCTAAATTTTGGGTTGTACGTAATGCCATCGGTTTTGCAAATGTTATGTCTCGGCCTTTAAGTATTTTAGTAAAACTAACAAAGCCTGTTAGCTATTTGTTTGTAAGAGCAACATCCAAATTGAATAAACGTTTAAATTCGGGAAGGAAAAGTGATATATCAATGGAAGATTTATCGGATGCCATTGATACTACAACAGCACCATCAACGGATGATAAAAGGATGCTGAAAGCCATTGTAGATTCGACAAGTACCGAGGTTAAAGAAATTATGACACCGCGGATTGATATAACCGCAGTGGATATCGAAATAAATTTTGACGAACTTTGTCGCATTATAGTGGATTGTGCGTACTCACGCATACCTGTTTGTGACGATACGCTGGATAATGTAAAAGGAGTACTGTATGTAAAAGATTTACTCCCTTTTATCAATAAGGATGCCGATTTCCGTTGGCAGTCTTTAATCCGTACGCCTTATTTTATCCCCGAGGGCAAAAAGATTAATGATTTATTGGGCGAATTTCAGCAGAAAAAAATGCACATGGCCGTAGTTGTTGATGAATACGGAGGAACCAGCGGCATTATTACACTTGAAGATATACTGGAAGAAATTGTGGGCGAAATATTTGATGAATCGGATTTGGAGGAGGATGAAAATCTGTATTCAAAAATAGACGATTATATATATCTTTTTGAAGGTAAGATACCTTTGAATGATTTTTGTAAAATTATGCAGATTGATGGCGAGTTCTTTGAAGAAGAAAAAGGAGATGCCGAAACCTTAGCCGGTTTTATACTTGAGCTGAAAGGTGATTTCCCGCAAAAGGGAGAATCGATTCAATATCGGCAATTTTTGTTTACCGTTGAAGCAGCCGACCGCCGCCGAATACTTAAAATTAAAGTAACAATAAATCATGATGATACCGAAGATGAAACGTAGTTTTTTTACCGCTTGCTATACAAGTATCGCTCTTCTGATCATGGTATCGGGATGTGAGGGGAATTATACGCCTAAACCTCATGGTTATTTCCGTTTTGATTTACCCGAAAAGCATTACAGGGTGTTCGATACTACTTACCCGTATAAATTTGAATATCCTGTTTACGGAGAAGTAACCATGCCCCAAAATGTCGGTGCTGCCGAGCCTTACTGGATAAATATTGTTATACCCAAATACAATGCTACAATTTACGTAAGTTATAAAAAAGTAACCGGTAACTTGCCCGTACTGTTCGAAGATACATATCAACTGGTATATAAACATACGGTTAAAGCCGATGCCATTACCGATCAGCCTTTTGTAAATACCGATAAGCATGTTTATGGTTTTTTGTACGAACTGAGCGGTAACACGGCAACAGCCGTACAATTTTACGTTACCGACAGCATAAGGAATTTTATACGGGGCTCGCTTTATTTTTATGCGGAACCGAATAAAGACTCACTGTTCCCACTGATTAATTATTTTAAAGAAGATATACAGCATATTATGGAAACTTTACAATGGAAATAGAAACTACATTGAACACGAAACACTTAATTGAAAATGGGATCACATAAATGGATGTGTTATGTGCGATGTGTGATATGCGACTTTTTTAATTTGATAATTCGTAAATGAGTGATTTTGAAAATAATTCTCACATCTACTAATTTTCTCATTAGCTAATTTACATTTTGCAATACGCTGTGTGCATATCACTCTTTACAATTTACAATTAATGAGTAACGAATAAACAAATAAAAATAATATAATAAAAATGCCTCTTTATTCGATAGACAGATTTAATAAAAAAAGTTTTTTAGCTGTTTGGGAAATCGCTGAAACCGAAGAGCAACTAATCGATTCGTCTTCGGTTCCCGAAGACGAATTGAAAGATATATTACTTTCGTCCAGTCCGCGGCGCAGATTGGAGCGTTTGGCCGTCAGGGCACTTATTAACGTATCATTCGATAAGCGGCAATATCTGGGTTATGAAGAGAATAACCGTCCGTTTTTAAAAAATTTTCCAGGAGATATCAGTATATCTCATGCTGGGAGCTTTGCTTGCATTTATGTTCACGAGAACATGAATACGGGTGTGGATATCGAACTACTGTCGCGGAATTTCCATGCCGTGGAGGCCCGTATCTTGTCTCCGTACGAAATCGGGTATTTAGAAGAAGGTGAAAAGCAACAACAGCTTTGCCTGGTTTGGTGTGCCAAAGAAGCAATTTATAAAGTAATGAACCATAGAGGTATAGACTTTATGAGGCATATCGAAATTAAAAGATTTATGCCCAGAACAAAAGGTAAATTATCAGGCACTTTTACAAACTTCGACAGCGGGGTTAAAACCGAGCTGAAATTACATTATAAATTTATTGAAGAATACGCACTGGTTTGGGTTGCACGTTAAACGGATATTTTATATATGCTTGTTGATGAGACATATTGCTGTATTTAAAAACTACAATAAAATGTTTGTTAATTAAAACTAAAGCTATGAAGACGATAATAGTTTTTTTAATTCGTAATTATATACTAAACATAAGATTTTAGTTTAGATTTTCCAAAATCGCTTGTTTTTAAACATTATCTTCAGACTTTGTTAGTTTATTAAAATAATTAATTTTGTATTGTTAAAACATTTATAAAATTAGCTATTGTTTTGAAGACTAATAAAACAACCAAATTTCAAACTAACCTCTAAAAGCATTAGTTAGTGTCTACGTTTATGGTGTGGGCATTATTCTTGTTATGGTTGGTAAGTGCTTGATTGTTCCTTTTATTGCTCACCTGCAAACACCTGTGTTTAGGCATATAGCATTGATAACCGGAAAAGAAAAAAAGGAATATCAAGAACTCCCCTGAGTTCTGCCCTGAACGATTTGATTTTTGAGTTGAAAGATTCCGCCGATGCATTAGTGGAACGATTGATATAGAAGTTTAATATTTCTTCACTGTGTTCGTAAAA
>JAISFN010000107.1 GCA_031263585.1 Prevotellaceae bacterium
ACGTTAATACAAAGGATGTCCAGATAACACTTGAGATAGCTGTGCCTTCCTGCGCTACGCTTATCTCTACGGTCAAGGCGTGCATGTCCTTTAGCCGAAAGAAAACAGTGCCCGACCGGACTATGGTTTTGGTATTGCCTTTAAACGTGAGCTTCACAGTATTTCCATTTGTCCCGCCCTGCAATGGTGTAACCGTAATCCAATTGGGATAATTCCCGACTACCTCCCATGCGGTTGTGGCAAATATAATGATGGGGATTGCCTGCGGGTTCCGGCTGATATTGAGCGCTAACTGATTTTCGCCGTTGACGGTCAACAGGTGTTCCTCGTAAAACAAACTGTTCTCAATGTGCCCTATCTCGATATTCCAGCTGCGAAGATTGTAGTTGTCCTGTTCAATGGGTTCAAACGTTGCGCCGTCGGCTTTCGTAATTTCAACGTTGTTTAAAAACAGCGTGTCGCAACTGAACGCCTGATTGATGATGCGCATGAGCCAGTCGGGAATGCCGGCAGTGCCGCCGATGTTGAGCCGGTAGTTATCGTATGGGCTTGAGTTGAGTATCCTATACCCGCCCAAATTGTTATTGTAGATGCTGTCTTCCGACTTCGGAATAACCGCCTTGTAAAGTTGTGATTCCACCCGCAAGTGGAACACTACGCCGGTAGAAAATACCACGCCATGCTCGTTATATGTGTTGCAGTAGCTCAATAATCGGGTGTATTCATGGGTGTTTTTGACGCAAACAATGTCGGAATTGTATTTAAGTCCATTGCCAGATTGTAAGAAAAAGCGGTACTTTCCCTCCTGGAACCGCGAGAAGTCAATATTATACTCTATGACCAAATGATTGTCGACTTTATCATCAAAGGGGACTTTTGGGATAGTGTACGAAATAGCCTCGTCGTCCACGTTCACGGCGGACAGTGTCCAATTCTTTGACGGCTCGTCTGCGGGTATTAAGATTTGTATCTTGGTAACGTCGGTACGCTGGAACTTCTGATAATAATCCCGATAAAAGGCGTATTCCACCTTCGGCTCGTTGAGCCCCGAAAGAGAGAGGCGAATGGGGTTTATGGTCGGGATGAGTATCATGTGGCAAATGTATTATTCGCACCGAAGAAATGAAAGGAACGTTCCTAAGATGTTCCTAAGTTTCTGCATCGGAAGCAAGGGCTCACCAATAAGTCGCGGATTGTTGGTAATTAGAAAAATACAGTATAAACGGAAGTCAGATTTAATAAATTTTAAATTTATCATTCTGGAATTAAGCGAATTAATATAAGTTGTTGAAAATTTGTTTGTAAAGTTGTTTATAAATTTAAAAAGAATGCCTACCTTGCAATCTGGCTGTGTGTATGAAAAACCGTAATATCATAATTATGAAAAATATCGTTGTTTTTCGATATTTATGCGAGCAACTGTGCTTTTCATGCAATCTTTTAGCTAAGGATAAGAATTTACCCAATAATCAATACTAAAATAACAAATATGAGTTTAGACATAAACTTAATTTACAAAGAAAAAATTGAAGGACTTGCTAAAAATAAAACGGATGAAGTGTTTTACAACTCCAGCGAAGAACATGCGCAAGTAGTAGTAAATGCGATAGCAAAGAATGCTGAACATGAAATCAAAATTTTGTGTTGTAACATGTGTTCTAAAATATCCAACAATGAGGATTATCTAAAATCAGTTAAAGGATTTCTTTCTGGAAATAAAGACAGGAAAATTCAAATTCTATTTACGAAATATAGTGATGAATTTCCGCAAAAGCCAATAGCGGGGGTATTTAAAGAATACGCCGATCAGGTTGAAATAAAAAAATGGGATAGTGCTGAAAAGATAACACTTAAGGGTGAACCAGTAAATTTCACTGTATCTGATGACAGGGCATATCGTATGGAAACAGATATTGAAAAAAGGCTGGCATTTGGTAATTTCAACAATCCTGAAGGCGCCAAAAATTTATCATCAGTTTTTGATGAACTCTTTAATTCTACATTTACCCATCAAATAAACATCTGATTTAAAATTAAATAACCTAAAGCCTTTTTTACTCCTGCCTATGTGTTACTTGGATTTTAGTGGTTTGCTCACGTTAGCTGTGGGATTTAACGCTGTGTATGTTATTGCAAAATCAAAATCAGATGATACCCGGCCATTTTTTTTGATGTTAGATAAAATATCTGGATTTACTAAAAAAACAGCTCGAATTATATCTGCAGTAAAATGTATGATACTTAAAATGAGCGATATTGAACCTGAAATAACTTTTAGTGAATCGTTTGAAAAGCTTATGGCGTATAAAGAGAACTTTTTTAAGGAAGATTCTTTAAAAAAGTATAAAAATATTATAAACCGTAAAAGTTTAAAAAAGAGACAAAGAAAAATAAATACTATTGAAAAACGATGTGCGTCACTACCTAATTCAAATAATTTATACAAAGTGGCATGCATATCTCTGTTCTATAGTTTATACGTATTAATATCGGCGGCGTATGAATATCGATGCGATATGGAGTTAAATGAGAGTTTGATAATTCCGAATATATTTATTCCTCTTCTTGCACTAATTTGTATTTTGGAAGATTGGTCTCGTATAAGAAAAATATATTTAAATATGTCAATATTAGTTCTTGCTGTCATGTCTATTGTGGGAATTCTTGCTGTTTTATTAGAACACATAAACATGCCTTTTACAATAAAATATAACCATATTTATACAATAGTGACTTGTTTTGTTGCTTTTCTTTTTTATCTTATAGCGGCTATTATGGGATATCCGCTCTCTTTATGGTATCGTTTGCGAGTAGTTCTTATTTTCAGAAAAAATAAAAAGGACATAAAGGCATATAAGGTTGCCAGAGAGCAGATTGATGAAAAATTAAAAATGGATAGAAAAATTCTTACAGAATTCGCTGCAGAATTGGATAAAATAATTCCAAGTCGGAAAACGTAGCTGACCCTTTCCTATTTACTCCCCTTTTCCCCGCCACATCGTTCCAAGTAGCGCTGCCAACCTGAAAATAAAAAGCCCCGCATTTGCGAGGCTTTCCTGATTAGCTGACTTTATAGACCGGGTTAAATTCGATTATTCGTGTGCCACTTGGAAGTAAAACGGAATTGCGTATTGCCTCTTTACATGCCATCCTTTCTTTCAACGATCCCTTATATACGCCATAAGGCTCACTATTCTCCTGAAGCAATGCTATGTATTTATTCTGTAGCCTCGCGTATTTAGTTTGTAACTTAATGTATTTCTTCTCCATCACAACTTCTCCGTCTTGAGCATTGGCTGCGTAAAGTTGGGCACTTGCAATTTTACCGAGCAAATCTGCACGGTCAATGATGGTTTGTGGGTTTTGGGTAGTTTTCATGATTGCTAAAGTTTAGATATTTGACCATCAATGCCGCTGTTATCACCAAATGAGGTATGCCCCATTATGCTATTGTTATTCCCGTCGATAATTACGCTATTTGTAAAATGTACGTGTAACTCTACTCTGCCGTTAGACTGCTGTAATAGTTGTAAAACGATTTGGGGAACTTGCTGCGGGTCGGCAGATTTCAAAAGGGCTTCCGTTTCGTGGAATAACGCTACTGTATCGTAACCCTGCTTCGGGCGTCTCTCATTTCTCATAATGCAAAAGTTTACGCTATCATTGCCATCTGCTTCTTGGACTGCTCCACCTCGAACAAACGAGCTAAAAACGACAGCCCTTTCTGCGTGACAAGTACCTTTAATACCATAAAGCCATCGTGGCTATCCCTTTCAATCCACTTTTCCTTGACATCAAAATAACCACGTTCTACATATTCCTGTTTCGGCTCGTTCCGACCTTTAAAGAAAATGCCTTTTTCACGTAACCTAACAAACAGCGTATTGCGTCCAAAAGGTAGTTGAAGGATTTTTGCCGCCTGTCCAATGTCTATCTTCTCGTCGCAATCCATCACCTTGTCCATAAATTCGGCCTTCGGCTTCAATACGGCTACCTGCTTTTCGGCTATAAGCCGCTTCTGGCGCTCCTCTTTTAAGTTGGTGGCAAGTTGAATCAGCGTATCAGGATTTAGGAGGGCTTCCTCAAGTTTCTGTGCGGTTAAATAACCGCCGTGCTTGTGAATGGCGGGAAGTATCTCATCGAATATCCACGATTCAAAAACCTCTGCGCCGGGAAGCTGCGATTTTGCAGCAAGGCGGTAAAGGTCGCCTTCGGGGATAAAGTTCACATTTACACCGCCCAAACCATTTTCATGGGCAATATAGCGTTTTACTATATTGCTTGCTTTACAATGTGTTGCAACCGCTCCCGTAGGATTAGAATACCCTAATGCCTTTGCAATATCACTACCCACAAAGTAGGTCTTTCCGTCAATCTCGGTTACTCTTACTTCGCCGAACTGACTGTTTTTGAAAATTTGAATGTTTGCCTCCATGATTATTAGTCTTTAAATGTTATTTTTTGTATATTTTCACTCAATTTCTTTCAACTATTCACAGGTTTTCATACCTTTGTATAGAAAAAAAAGAACGCAAACCGAAAAGAGTGTCTAACAGTGATCGGCTTGCGTTCCCCCGGGGTGCAACCTGCAACCCCGTGTATTTTATTGTAATATTTTGCGTTCTTTTTCACTGTTAGACAAATTTTGATAATGCAAAGA
>JAISFN010000189.1 GCA_031263585.1 Prevotellaceae bacterium
GCACGGGAAACGGGCGAAAAGCCTCTTTAAATACGGGTTAGAGCTTATTGCAACAGCCTTACTTAACCCGATTACTATACCCGAGATAGATGTCTTTAAATTTTTGTCATGTACTTAGGGATTAATCATAAAATTCAGCGGCGCCAATTTTAAATCATAAAGCCGCCATTAAATTATTGTAAAATAAATAGCTGAAAAAAGTATTCCATAATTAAATTTTATTACCTTTGCTCCAATTTGAGATGTTAAGTGAACGTTGAATTAGGCTTCTTTATTATCCTTATCTTATTGATTTTTACTGATTCCTCTTTTACCTATTCTACTTAATATTTAAAGCAGTTTTTTATTTTATTTTATTATTTTTTTTTCAATGAAAAATATTTTTATTTCGAATTTGAGTTTCAGACTCAAAAATGAGGACCTTCAACGCGCATTTGAAGAGTATGGAGAAGTTAGCTCTGCAAAAATTATTACAGACAAGTTTACAGGACGCTCACGCGGATTTGGTTTTGTTGAAATGCCCGATGATGAAAACGCAAACAAAGCCATTGAAGAACTTAACGGCGCCGAATTCGATGGTAAAGTTATCTCAGTAGCCGAAGCAAGACCAAGAACCGACAAACCTGCCGGCGAAAGAAGAGGTGGCAGTGGCGGATACAATCGTGGAGGAAACAGCGGCGGCAATCGTAACCGTGGCGAAGGTAGCGGCGGATATAACCGTAATCGCTACTAAATATTGAAGATTTTATATTGTCGGTTTTATATTTTTATAATATTACAATATACCGATATATATATTTTAAAATACGACAGTAAATTCTTTTGATTACTTTATTCAGAGAAATATATATCTCTTATAAATATAAAAAACCGGCTCTCGCCGGTTTTTTATATTTATGACTATTGGATTCTTACCTAAAATTACATGAAAAACACATAGAATGAATGAAATAATCCAGCATATTCATAGATATCATATATTATTTAATATAAGGTAATTAAAAGTATTTTGAGTAGTATATCAGATATTCATTTTATATTTATTTGGCCATAAGCGCCGCCAAAGCAATCGAATTAAGCTTGGTTTCGGTGGTATCGCCACGAGACGACAATACGCACGGGGCCTTTGCACCTGTAACAATAGCCGCTAATTGCGAGTTTGTAAACTTACCTATTGTTTTATAAAACACATTTCCGGCTTCGATATTCGGAAAAAGCAAACAATCAGCATCAGCCGCGACAACACCGCTTACTTTTTTAATTTCGGCAGCCTCTTTATCAATCGCAACATCAATTGCCATAGGACCATCAACATATGCACCTTTTATCTGATTACGATCGCCCATTTTCGAAATGATAGCAGCATCGACACAGGCCTGCATACCCGACGACATTTGCTCAGTTGCAGCAATTATGGCTACTTTAGGCTTTTCGATACCTAAAGCTCTTGCGGTATTAATTAAATAATTACAAATAGCCACTTTTTGGTTCAAATCGGGGGCAGGAATTACCGCTATATCACCGAAAATAAGCATTTTATAAAACGAGTTACATTTCATTAGGCTTACATGACTCAATATCCCTTTCGGAGGCAATAAACCAAATTCCTTATTTAAAATAGCCCGCATATACTTATCAGTACTGCACAGCCCTTTCATCAGCAAATCGCCTTCGCCTTTACTTACAAACTCAACGGCTTTGTTAGCGGCCTTCGTCTCATCCGATTCCTGAATGATATTAAATTTGGAAAAATCAATATCTTCTTCATGGCACACCTTTTTAATGGTAGCCTCGTCTCCAACCAAAGTAGCATCAACAATACCTCCATCAATAGCCATACTTACGGCGCCAATAGTATGAGAATCATTAGCATAAGCTGCTACCAAACGTTTTTTAGGTCTCGATTTTAATAAGGCAAAAATTTGCTCAAACGTAGTTATCATATCAATTATGTGGTTAAAATATTAAATTTAATTATAAGTTACTAACTATGTGCATTGTATCGGTAGCTATCACCAACTCCTCGTTTGTTGATGCAATAAGCAATTTGATCTTTGATTCGGGCGTACTGATAATTTTATCGTTTCGTTCCTTATCATTTGCTTCAACATCAAGTTCCGCCCCCATATAGGCCAGGTTCAACGAAATCTGTTTGCGTACGTTACAGTCATTTTCACCGATACCGCCCGTAAACACTATTGCATCAACACCATTCATAGCAGCGGCATAGGCCCCTACATATTTAAGAGCACGGTAAATAAACATATCCAAGGCCAATTGAGCGCGTTTATTTCCATTTTCCGACTCCTTCCACAAATCGCGCATATCCGACGATACCCCGGAAATTCCCCAAAGACCGCTGTTTTTATTCAAAAAATTATTGACGCTTTTGGCATCCATGCTTTCTTTTTCCTGAATAAACGTAACCACTCCGGCATCAATATCTCCGGAACGGGTCCCCATCATCAAGCCTTCCAGCGGTGTGAAACCCATCGACGTATCGACCGACTTGCCACAATTTATCGCAGCAACCGACGAACCGTTACCCATGTGGCAGGTAATCAGTTTAGCCGTATTAAAATCTAAACCTGTCATGCGGCACGCTTTGCGCGCTACATACTGGTGGCTTGTACCATGGAAACCATACCTGCGAATACGGTATTTCTCGTAATACTCGTACGGCAAAGCATAAAAATAAGCCTGTTCCGGCATAGTTTGGTGAAAAGACGTATCGAAAACCGCTACTTGCCGGATACCGGGCAACAAGCGTTCCATTGCTTCAATTCCCAGTAAATTAGCAGGGTTGTGCAATGGGGCCAGCTCAAAACATTTTTCAATTTCCTTTTTCACTTGGCTGTCTACCAACGAACTATTTGTAAAATATTCTCCCCCATGAGCTACTCGGTGGCCTACAGCATTAATTTCGTCAACATCATTAATAACACCATGATTTTTAGACACTAAAGCTTCGAGCAATGCATTTATCCCTTCGGTATGGTTTTTAAAGGGCCGCTCCACTTCATATTTATTTTTACCTGCCGGTTTATGGGAAAGGAGCCCCTGGGGTAAGCCGATGCGCTCAACTATTCCTTTTGCCATTAATGCATTGTCCGATTCGCTTTTCATATTAAGCAACTGATACTTAATTGATGAGCTTCCGCAATTTAAAACTAAAATAATCATTGTGTTAAAATATAATAATATTGTATATATGGTATTTGTTTACTTGCCAATTATTAGTATATTAAGTACGTTCTCTCAATTATTTTATATTATTCATTATTTGTAAGTATCTTGTTTATTATAGTTTTAATAGTATAAACTAATTTCGCAGATGTACTTAAGGCAAATAATTGCGGTTTAAAGGTATTAAGAATATACAACAGAAAAAAATATTTCTTTTAAAACTAATCTACAAATTTTTAACAAATTGCTTTTTAAGCGCAAATAAGCAATATGCATTAATGGTCAAAATGTTATAATAAATAATTGATACTTAACTGTTGCTATATTGTCATCCCGAACAAAGCGAACAATTTGTTTGTTATATGCTTCGTTCGCTAAACATGACAACTTGATAGTAGTTTAGTATGGGTAGTAAGTATCTATAGATTCTTCAGCAAAAGTCAAAAATATCATATTTCAGGATTATATAGAACAAACTTATCAAATAACATATTCTGATAGATTAGTTTATATAACACGCCATTATCAGAGTATACAAAACAAAATACTTGCTAAAATAATATCAGCAAGTATTTTATGTATTTAATTATCTCTATAACCCTTTTAGTTTCAATGCCTTTACCTCATCAACCGATAATGATGGAAAACCTCCTTCATCGCTCTGCATCTTCTGAACCATCAGGTTAGCTGTTTTAAAAGCGTCTTCCTCCGTTTCGAAAGGATAAATTCCCTCTACTGCAGGTATGGTATTCTGGTATATGAACGTCTTTCCATTTACATCAATTTGATAAGCCCATTTCCCGTTTTCAAGTTCAAAAACCTTCAAATTGATATCTCTATCTTTCTGAGTATCTTTTGATGAATTATGCCCGCAACTGTAAAATAATAAACCAGCGCAAAAAACTATTAAAAAGGATATCCGGCTATTAATAAATGTTCCCATTATCGTTATCATTCTTCTCTTCGGTGGGTTTAAATTCCCATACATCATCATAACGATTAGTAGATGAGCCGCCTGTAGCTACAAAGGCTCTTTGTCTTGTTCCATCGTACAGTGTAAAGGCAACTGCGTCGGAACGAGCGCTTCCTTCAAATGCTGTTCTTTGGATCCATCTGTCGGTTGCAGGTTCGTACTCCCATGTACTTTTATTTGAAGAGCCACTGATACCCAATGTAATGTAAATTTTACCATTCAATTCAAATGCTACGCCGTTTGCACGTTCCATTCCACTGTATTTATCATCAAAACTTTGATCGGTGGCATTTCTCATTTCCTCTTTCTTTAACCAAGTATCCGTTGCATCATCATACATTTGCAAGTCTGTCAAATAGTATCCGTTACTTATACCTAAGCATACATATATTTTATCATTAGCTACAAAAGTCAAAGCTCCGCTTCTTTTACTACCCCCAATTCCAGTCAATTGAGTCCACGAGTCGGCAACCGGATCATAACGGTAAAAGTCTTTTAACTGGCTTCCTCCATCAATCTTTCCTCCGCCTACATACCCGTAACCTTTTTTATCAAGGGCAATGCCGATTGCTTCTGAACGAGGTCCTGCATCTTCTGGTAAAGATTTTTTTGTTGTCCAGTAATTTCCTTCAGTTCTTGTACAATCATTACTAAAAGGCTGTGAACAAGGAGTGTATTCTACTAAATCCTTTAAATACTCAATATTTTTATTTATTTCGCTAACACCTGCACAAACATAGCCTTTACCTCCGACAACGAATGATGCCGCATGACTACGAGAGTTCCCAATATTATCAGGCAGTGCGGCTACTTGCTTCCATGCATCTCTGGTAACATCATACACCCACAAATCGCTATTTCTCGAATCGCCTTGAGTTTTACCGTTGTATCCAAGTCCAACGTATGCATAGTTACCAATAACAAAACAACTCGCCCCACTCCTTGCTAAACCGTCATAATCACTCACTCTAGTCCAGTTTCCTATTAATTCTTCATCATCATTTCCACCACATGAAGTTGCCAGAATTAAGATAAAAAGGAAATACCATAATTTTTTTGTCATCATCTACCTATTTTTAATTTTTAGAATTCAAAAGTATTGGGCTCCTTAATCTGCACAAAATCTATTCTACATTACACCAATTTATACCGATTAAATGATATTATCAATCGATATTCACCTTTTATTGACAATTTAAAAGTTCATCGATAAAAACAATATTTTAATTGTAATAAATAAGAGTTTTGTATATATTATTTCCAAATTACACGCACCAATCTTTCTTTTGTACTAAAAATCATAAATTATGTTTCGATTCCGAATCATTTTATTTTGTATACCCATATGTTTTTTTGTTGCTTGTCAAAATGATAATTTTACCATCGGCAAAGATTGGATCGACGTCAGTACGCGTATGATTAAGCTTGATACATGTACTGTAAACCTATCGACCATGTGGTCCGATTCAATAGTTACATCGGGGCAAAACGTAGCTCTAATCGGTCAATACAACGACCCGTTTGTGGGAAAAATAATGGCTTCAAACTATCTGGAATTGAGCCTCCCTGCTTCTAAAGAGGTGGACAAATACGCCATATTCGATTCCGTCTACATTCAACTATCTCCTAATGGTAGCTATTTTGGCGATACCACGTTAACACAAAACATACAGGTTTACAGAACTACTCAAGTTTTGCTATTTAATGACGGCAAGATGTATAACTCATCATCCACTGAAGTAGAAGATACGCCCCTGGCTACTGCTTCATTTATAGTTCAACCGTCGAATGCCCACCGGACTTTTGACATCCGCCTCCCAAATTATGTTGGACAAGAGCTACTTGATGTTTTTATCGAAAACTCAACCAAAATCGAAAATAACGAAAGTTTTGCGTCTTTTTTCAAAGGTTTGGCATTTTTTCCGAAAGATAACGACCAGACAGCTGTTATCGGTTATAATTTAGCCGACAGCGCTTTTAAAATGATTGTATATTATCATGTAACGAATGACAGAAAGGAAGACAGGCAACTTATTTTTACTGCAAGCCAGATAAAACAATATAATAAAATTTCGACCGATAGAAGCCAAACTTTATTAAAAGACCTTAATAACCGAAATATCGAAATACCCGCCAGTTTGACTGAAAATCAAGCTTATGCAGCAACCGGAGCGCCATTACACATCAAATTGGAATTCCCCTACCTGAATAATTTACAGGAATTGGGACAGTACGGCCGTATAGAAAAGGGTATATTATATATAAAACCGATTAGAGCCAGTTATATCGAAGGCATACCATTGCCGCCCGAATTAAACATGTATATAATTAATGAATCGGAAGTCGCTTTAAGCTGGATTACCGACCCCAGCAACCAAAACAGCTTACAAACCGGAAACCTGACGATTGATTATTTGTATCATGAAAATACCAGCTATCAATTTGATATTACTAATTACCTGAACAGCCAATTGGGCCTGTCGAATGCAAGGAAACTCAACCTCCAGCTAATAATACCTACCAACGATGCTGCAAAAACCATAAAACGCTTAGTGATAGGAGATACAAATAATGACAACGAAATTAACCGGATGCAGTTAATAATTTATTATTCATCTTATCATGGAAATAATTAAAAGCGGAAAAATGAAATATATACTATATGTAATTTTAGCTCTTGTCAGCTTTACCTTTAATAATGAAACTCATGCCCAGTACGCCAGTTCTCCATACTCTATGTTCGGAATAGGGGAAATCGAAAACCGCACGTACAGTATTAACGGAGGTATGGCTGGGACAGGAATAGGATTACAGCTACGTAATTTTATAAATACCTCGAACCCTGCTTCAACACATATCGATACTCTTACATTTGTTTTTGATATATCCTCTGCTGCAAAAATATCCCAGTTCTCGTACGGGAAAAAAACAGATAATTCGATGGGCATGAATATGAAAAAATTAGCTTTCGGATTCCGGTTTCAGCCTAAATGGACAATAAGCTTGGGATTGCAGCCCTATAGCAATGTAGGCTATAAAATGACTACTGAAACTCCTATTACCGGGGCTCCGGAGACGTATACAACAACTTTTGAAGGTTCGGGAGGCTTGAGCAAGTTATTTCTATCAAATTCATACCGTTTTAATTCTCATCTTTCAGTCGGGGTTAATGCCTCATTATTATTCGGAACAGTCGACCAGACAGAAACCCAATCGGAGTTTCTTATCGAAAAATCGGCTTTTACCCGCAAAATTTACTTCGATTTCGGAGCTCAATATACCAATAAAATCGCGACCAGATCGTGGTATACCATAGGTGCGGTGTACGGTTATAAGACCAACATCTCGCTATCAAACGATATTGTCGTTTCAAGCCGTTCTACAGGGGTAACCCTCGAACAAACAGCTAAGCAATCAACAAAAACTGCCATTCCTCAATATTTCGGTGGGGGTGCGTCATTCGAAACATTTATGGGATCGAAAGCGTTTACTTTTGCGCTCGATTATATTTTTGAAAATTGGGGAGCTTTAACAAATCCCTCGCCTAATGCAAAATATACCAATAGCCATAAGCTAAGCGTGGGCGCGCAGTTTTTACCAAATATCCGCATGCCTAAAAATTATTTCCAGCGGATAATATACCAGCTCGGAGCATCGTATAACCTGTCGAACTTAATGTTAGACGGGCAACGGTTAAGGGAATATGCCGTATCGGTTGGTGCAAACCTACCCATAAGCAGGTCGATGGTGCATTTTTCGGCCGACTTCGGTTACCGGACAGGAAAAAGCCTGATGACCGAAAAATATGTGATGCTTACTCTTGGCCTCTCATTTAGTGAAATGTGGTTCTTCAAACGATTCTACGATTAATGTTTTATAATTGAATTACAAATTTTGAGATTCTATTCGTTTAAAGAAGACTTCTTTATATGAATCGCTTATAGGTATGTAATATTTTTCAATTTTAATACGGCTTTTTTCAATCGAATCGATTTTGTTCAATGCCACAATATATGAGCGATGTACACGCATGAACCGCGATGCCGGAAGACGGGTTTCCAAGCCTTTCAGGCTTAATAAAGACAGTACCGATTTTTCCAATGTATGGATTTTTACATAATCTTTTAACCCTTCAATCAATAATATATCTTCGAAACCTATACGTATGATTTTATAGTCGGATTTTACAAAAATATAATCATACATATCGTCGGCAATTTTGACATGTACTTTTACAGGGGCTGGCTTCATGTTATAATATTCGCGTACTTTATTAGCGGCGCGGACAAGCCTATCGAAACTAAACGGTTTCAAAATATAATCGAGTACATTTAACTGGAAAGCGTCAATTGCGTATTTATCACTGTTTGATATAATTACAAGTATAGGTTGCTTAACTAGACTATTAATCAATTGTATGCCGTTAAGCACAGGCATATCAACCTCGGTAAACATTAAATCTACCTGTTCACGGCTTAAAAAGTCGATAGCATCGAACGGATTTTCAAAAGTTTTCAATAGTTCCAGAAACGGGATGTTCGCGATATGCTCTTCCAATACCTTCAATGCCGTAACATTATCGTCTACCGCAATACACTTTATCATACTTTATTTATTTACATTGAACAATGATGGCCATAGCTGTATGCAAAGATATATTTTTTGCCGGTAAAACCGGATAATCACAGGATTTTGCCGGGAGGAAATAGTTATCGCCTCAATACATAGCTAAAATCATTAACATTCCCAAAACATTCAAATTCATAAATATAATCGAATACTACAGATATATATTCGGCGTAATCAATTTTGGCCATTAACTATAGCAATCAATTGTATTTAAGCAGTTAATTTATTTGTAGATTTCGATTTATTATGTAAATCTGACGGTATTATTAACCAAAAACTGCTTATGAAACAAAAAACTCTTAA
>JAISFN010000039.1 GCA_031263585.1 Prevotellaceae bacterium
TTGTCAAGGAATGTTTTGATTTGTTCGGTAGTGTAATTCTTGAATGCCTTGACTTTGCGCCATATAACCTTGGATGTTTGATAAGATAAAGATAATCAAATAGATGTAATTATTTATCGGAAATTATATAAGCTGATGGAGGAATTCAATCAGGGTTAGGGGATGATACTTTACTGTACATCATTAAACAAAGTCGGAAGTTTCTCAGTCGTTGTATATAAGCATATGTGGATGGTGTACATATTGGGAATCTCGATCGGAGAAAAGGGGAGAATACAATTCTTCTTCACCTGTGAAGGAAGGGACAGTTCTAAATATTTTAGTAGAAGCCATGAGGCGGTGAACTTAGGAGAAGCAATTCGTGACCGGAAAGGAATAACCGAAAAAGTAGAATTGAAAACCCATGGAAAACTAACGAAGTTAAGCAATGGGAAGGTTTATAATTTCCCTCCCGATTATATTGTTGCCAACCATAAACAATATAAGCAAACAAACGGGAAAGTAAATATGCCGGATTATTACTGGGCTGAATTTATGCTTGATGAAATAGAACGAATAAGTCCAACAATACAGTCGATAAAATATTCGATTTGCAGGAATCGACTTTTTGGCACACTGCATACAGTTCGGCGACTTCTTCAAAACATACGCACCCTATTGTAATTGATCCTGATAAAGAATATACTGTAAGCGGCTTTTCGTATCTGTCCCACCCCGAATCAAATCAATCCGATATGATTAAGGATTATACGATATATGTAAAGAATGTCTATTATATTTACACTTTTTGTATATTTGTAACCGGGAGTATGATTTAGAAAGAAATGCGCGAACAAAAAAAAATCGTTATTAAAAATAAAAAAGCATCATTCGATTATGAATTAATCGAAAAATTTGTTGCCGGTATTGTGTTGGTGGGAACCGAAATAAAATCGATACGCCTGGGCAAAGCAAGCCTGGTTGACTCATACTGTACCTTTTCGGGTAACGAATTATATGTTCGCGGATTGAATATTTCTGCCTATTGGTGGGGTAATCTCAATAATCATGAGCCTTTGCGCGAGCGAAAACTATTGCTCGAGCGGCGTGAACTGAATAAATTGCAACGGCGCAGTAAGGAAAAAGGGCTTACTATTGTTGCTACCCGTTTGTTTATTAATGACAAAGCTTTGGCCAAGCTTGAGATAGCATTGGCTCGTGGTAAAAAAGAATACGATAAACGCGAATCGATAAAAGAAAAAGACCTACGCCGTGATATGTCACGCAAGTCTTTTGATTAAACGTTTAGGGAGTGATATAAAAACTATGCCGCTGTAAATATTTTGCAATCAGGGATTAATTGGTATTTTTGTAAATGCAAATAAAAATTACCCTCCCTTGCCCCGATTGCCAAGGATAAAGATAAAAAGGAATGCTAAGAAACCGTACAGGATACAAAATTATTTGTGTAAGAAATGTGGACGGCAGTTTATCGACGGCCATGCATTGCGGTACAAAGCCTGTCATTCACCTCTGACACAAAAGATATTATTGATGCTTGTCCGCAGCATAAGCATCAGGGATACCGCTTAAATTTAGAACATCAGCATCAAAAAACTTTGCCGGTATTGCTACGCTCCCGGCATGTGATCCAGCCTAGGCGGCAATATTATGATAGTTTGGAAGCAGATGAGTTTTGGACTTATGCGGGGAAAAAGAGCGTCAGGGTTCGGCTCGTCTATGCCTGCCGCAGGGACAGCGGTGGAATCGCGGCCTGGGGCAAACGGGAATGAAAACAGCCGGAGACTTGAAGAAGAAATTGTCGAATTTTGGAATAAGCTTCGGAAGTATTGCCTCCGATGATTGGGATAGCTTTGCGACCGCATTCAAGGGCAGAAACCATCGTGCAGGAAAGAAACATACCGTCGATATCGGGGGGAATGCTTGTCGGCTGGGGCATCGCATCAGGCGGGCATTCCGTAAAACCTGCTGTTTCTCCAAAATAATACGCGGGCGTTTAAAAAGTATTTAATAAGCATTTAAACGTATTTTAAAAGCCTTTAATCCCGCTTTCCCTTACATCAATTCCGGTTTTGTCTAGTTAGCATATTTTGGAAAACGCCACTCTAAAAAAATGTACAATTCATTTTCACGATTATACATACTGCCCGGCAACATGCCCAAAAACAATTGTATAATAAGTTTATATATGGGCGCAGGTATTGCAGTATGAACGAGGAACGGACTTTATCGGTCTTATCGTCTTTGCTTGTGTAAAAAGGGGGTAGGCTCAAGCAATGTGGCATATTATCAAGCATCATGTCTAAAACTATGCCATATATTGTCGCTATTTTTATCTTCTTGAGATATTTATTCCTCATTTTGATAAAAAATTATTATATGTAGTTCATATCATTAAATACCTTATTTTACATTGAAAAAACCATTATCAATATCTTCATTGTAAATACTACGGCTTAATTTGTATTGCTCTCGTGATGTACTAAAATTCCACGAAACGGAAATACCAATTGTTTTTTCTTTACTTTTTAGCCTTACCGCCGTATTATTTTCAACAATGCTATTACCCAATGTATAATTGCTGAATATGTTCTTTGCAAAAGGAAAATAATAGTTCAATTGGAAAGACCAATCCTTAATAGAGTACCCTGCGCTTAGGTACGACACTTTTTCAGTTCCCATTATATACATCCCTTCTAAATATTTACTACTCAATTTTTGGTAATAATCTAATGAGAAATTTTTGTATTGGTACGATGCGTATAAAGTTACGGGATAGAACCATTTTGATATTTTTTCAGATTCATCCAACGCTTGGAATATTTGCTTGTATGACATGAAATTACAGCCTAATGAAATATTTTTTAGTGGACGAAGCGAAATATTTGCAGCAACTCCGTAATTATAATACATTGCAGCATTGTTACTTGATATTACAATGTATTGATTATTATTAATAGTATTTTGACTGAAATTATCAAAGATATAGTTATTTACATTCTCATAAAATATATTTACATCGACATCCAAAATATTTTTTGAATAATTATAGTTTAGTTTTAAATCATGTGTAAAACTGTTTTTCAAATCGGCGTTTCCTGTTTGCAGAAAGTTATTCATAATTAAAATCATATTATCAGATAGTTGCTGGATATCGGGATTTTTAGTATATGGCCTGTATGTAAAGCGGATATAATTATCATTATTTATTTTGTAACCCAATACCATAATGGGTGTAAATAAAAATTTGTTGTAGTCCGAACTTTCTGTAGAATTATTAATAAACTTAGCCCCTATGCTCATCCTGTATGTCAGTCCGCTTATACGTCCCGAGGTTTCACCGAAAAAATAATTATCCCGCAGGTAAATATCAGCATCATCGGAGCTTGTGAAACTGTTT
This sequence comes from Prevotellaceae bacterium, assembly GCA_031263585.1. Classification (GTDB taxonomy): domain Bacteria; phylum Bacteroidota; class Bacteroidia; order Bacteroidales; family UBA932; genus JAISFN01. The sequence goes on from JAISFN010000039.1 coordinate 3,401, forward strand.
GATAATTTATTGTCAACCAACGAAAAATGAGAGCGATACCCTGCTGATAATCTATGGCTTCCTATTTTAGTTGAATAGTTTAATTCGGCTATTATTGTTTTTTTCTCGCTCTCCAACGCCATCCTGTCTTCGAACCCATTTAAGCCTTTCTCCTCCGAGTAAACTTTTTGATCATTTTTAAATAAAACCGAATATAAATTAGCCTTTATCTCGCTGTTCTTACCAATCTTTTTGGAGTAGTATATGTCAATGGATGGCGCTACGGATTTTACTCTGTTTGTCAATAAACCTGTTTGCTTGTCGGTAAAATTAGCTATTGATAATGCTATATCTTTCGACTCGTTATTGTTATTGCGGGTTAATCCCAATCCTATTTTTGTTTGAAATATATAGTTACCGTTTTTTACATTACTGTAACTGAACGAAATACCTTGCTGATTACCCCAGTTTTGGTCTTCCTTTTTATACAGGTAATTATAATTTGTTCCGTTTAAATTGTAATTATAACTGTCTTCATAATTATCTTTTACATCTCTTTTATGACTTATGTGCAAGTCATAACCTAATGTAAATTTATTTTTTCCGTTTATATACGAAAGGTAAGGAGTAAACATTGAGAAAAATTGCCCTCCAATCAGATAAAAATCGCCGGCCCAACCGGAATCCAGTTCCTTAGTAATTATATTTATTATTTTTCCGGATGTATTGTATTCAATAGGCGGAATGTCATAATATTCCACACGTTTAACTTTATGAGCCGGAATTAACTTGAGCTCGCTATTATTCGATTTAACTCCGTTTATCAATATTAAAAGCGAGCCTCCATCAGAGCTTGCCAACGAATTTGAGGTTTTGTCTATGATAAGGTGAGGAATATTTAATATTAAGTCGCGAGCTTCCTTCGAGGCATCTATCTGCTCTCTGGAGAAAGTAAAACTTTTGTTATCTATATTTTGTGATGATTGTTTTGCTATTACAAGAACTTCGGACAGTAATTCGATGTTGTCTTCCAAAACGATGTCATCCAGCGCCAACAAATTATCGGAAATATCAACAATATTAATCTCTATTGACCTTGTTTTATAACCCAATAATGACAAGGATATTGTATAAACACCTCTGTCTACATTGTTAATTATAAAATCACCATTATTATCGGATGTTGTTAATGCATAGTATTCGGCGCTATCGGAAGTTTTATAAAGAACAACGCTTACATTGCTTGCCGGGCATTTTTCACCATTCTCTATTACCTGTACATTACCCTTTATTTGTATTTGCGAATAACATACTGTAACAAAAACGGAAAGAACTAAAAATAGCGTAAATATTTTCATTTGTAAATTTATTAATTATCTGACAAACTTCTAGCTGACTTTGATTTATAGAACATTAATAAAAAATCATACATAATCATTTCATGTAATCGATTATAATATATAAATGCCCTATTATTCAACATGTGAATAATACTTTGGATAAATTTAATCTTAACATTGATATTTTTTTCATTATTAATGAAATGAAAAAAATCCATACAAAAGCTTTTATGAGATTTTTTTATCCTAGAAAGATTATTCCACTCTTCATCTTCAAACTCATTTTCTAAAATTTTTTGAACTATTAATTTATTATCTCTATATACGTTACTTAAAGATTTCGAGTTATGAATATTAAATCCAAATTCTTTTTTGTAGCTATTTCCTACCGCCTCAACATAATCAATTTTTGATTGAATATCAAAATTGCAACATGACAAATACGTATCAATAGACCATATAACTGTGTGCCAAATATTTTCATGGTTTTTTATCCTTTTCAAAATTTCACATAAAAAAAACGACTCCTTATAAAAAAATAACTCAGCAATATTTATGGGTACTGCTTCGTATCTTTCTACCTCTCTTGTATATGTGTCAATTTCAATTTTCCAAATCTTTTTTTCTTTATATAAATTGTCAACTATTATACTCATGTTTTTAATTATCACATAGATATCATTATTTTTAGATACGAAGAACCTAATTCTTAAATGAAAATAAGGCTTATTGTATCTGATGAAGAAGAATGATTCAATGAGATTTATATTTTTCAATATAACCTTATTAAATAGAGTCACAATAATATTATTGGCTAATAATTCAGATCCGAGGACGAGCTTTGGAAGCTAAATTACAAAATATGTGAAGAAAACAGTCCCCAAATACAAAAAAGATTACTTGCTGTGTATCTGAAAGCGTTTTTCTCTGTCAGCAATGATTTTTACCGATTCTACAATAAAAATCGAATGAGAAAATTTGTCAATGAGAATATAAACAAATAAGTATATTATCGCATCGACACATTAGTAAAACAATACTATTTTTGATATGATATTCAATAAAATGAGCCTGTCCTGCTTTAAAGAACAGACTCGTTGCCAAATAATTATTAATTGGAATTTATTTATTAGCAGGCATTACCAAGCGTTGCTTTTGCATATCTTTTAAAATTGATAACGCAAATTTTTCGGATAGTTTTGCCGTATTACTAGGCTCGTATGATTTTGTTAATGCCGAATACAATAATTTTTCGGGTGTAACGGTGTATAAATTGGCCTCAACACCATATTTTGTCGATACCGAAATGTAAGGAGGCGCATACCCGTACATGCCGCCGCCATAACCCCAATAAGGGCCATACCACCATCCGGTATATAATCCGGGGGAGTTAATATCAACATCTTTATCTTTATTAATCAAGCTAATAATCATTATTCCATCATAAGCCTTATCTTTCAGTTCCTTATCAATAGCATCTTTATTTTCCTTCATATCTTTCGGGGGAACACCCATGGCATCAATGGCAGCAATGGCTGTAATTCCATTATCGGTAAGCGCTTTGGCTACGGCGCGCTCTGTATATTCGCGCAATTCGCGTTCCTTATTACCCATTAAGCCCACTACCAATACCTTTTTCATACTAATAATCGTTGAATTATCAGGTATCCACGAGGATACGATCGACGTTGTACTGCACCCATACAACATCAACGATGTTAATAAAATAATTGATAAACGTTTCATGATTTTAAACATTATATTATACATTCAGAATAAGTTGACTATCAATGAAATTTAAATACACGTGATTGTAACTACTAACAATCAATACAAAAAATGATTAACGGTATAACTCGAAACAGGGCAAATACAATGCCAAAATATTGTGGTTTTTATTGTAACTGATGCTTGTTAAACAACCGGCGGCGTATTAATAAATCTACGGTAAGTAATAAAAATGCCAACAAGCCGGCAAATACGGCATAACGCGCTACTCCAAACACTTCGCCCATACACTTAAATGCATTGATAATTGTGCTGAAGCTAACGGATACTATAGAAAAACCAAATGAGAATAGGTTTTCCATATCGGCTCCTACTAACCAGAATGTACCAATGGCAATCCCTACCAGAAAAATAAACAAAGTAGGAATGATTATAAACCAATGTTTCGATTTTATTTCTTTCACATCGCTGATAACCTGTGTTTTTTGCAGGTGTTGTAACAGTACATCCGTAAAGTTTGATGATGGCTGCTCGATAGTCGACCGGCGTAATATATTTTTTAATTTATCGTCTCTAAAATCCATACTTTCCATATTAGTCCCTCTCCATTAAGTCATTAAGTACTGTATATAATTTTTTCCGCGAACGGTGCAGCTTTACTTTTACATTTGCTTTTGTAAGGTCAGTGATAAAAGCTACTTCTTCAACTGTCTTTTCTTCCATGTAAAACAACGTAATAATCACCGCTTCATCGGGTGACAGAGTTTTAATGGCTTTGTCAATAGCTACACGTTGTTCCTCCGGATTCCATTTTTCAAAATTACTATAAATTTCATCTTCGGTAACCGTCTGGTAAATATTCTCGTTTAATTCTTCGGTTTTTATCCTTTTTTTCCGGATACGCGATATCGCCATGTTAAATGCAATACGGTACAGCCATGTCGAAAACCTGGCCTCGCTTTTAAACGAACTCAACGATTGATATACTTTAATAAATACATCCTGGGTACACTCTTCAGCCTCTTCCCTGCTTTGCAATATCTTTACAATGATATTGAATACCATAGCTTTGTACATATCAACCAACTGTGCAAAAGCTACCGTATTGCCATGTAAGGTACGGCTTAGTAATATGCTCTCGTTTTTGTTTTCCATTCACTATTTTTGACGCAAATAACAACAACAAGTTACAGGATTGAATCACTTTTATGTATTAAAGATTTTATATTGTTGATTTTATATTTTTATAACATGTTGATTTGCTTGTTTGTTTATTTTGTTACCTTAAGAGAAACGAAAGATCTCTTTCCTAAATCAAAGTGCAATTATCAATTACATAAGATGTTTTACTAATGTTCAGCATAACAGGCATTTTCAATTTTCAATTATAGCTTGTTTTATTAATTTACTACCTTTGCAAATATAAATTAATAAACTTAAAGTTAATGGAGATTGTACTTAGCGGAATACGCCCTACAGGAAACCTGCATTTGGGGAATTATTTCGGGGCTTTGCGTAATTTTATTAAAATGCAATACGAATATAAATGCTACTTTTTTATAGCCGATTTGCACTCGCTTACTACACATCCAAAACCTGATGATTTTCACGGAAGTATAAAAAATATTCTTGCCGAGTATCTGGCGGCAGGTCTTGATCCTGAGGTGGCAACACTTTTTATACAAAGCCATATACCCGAAGTATCGGAAATGTATGTACTACTGAATATGTTTGCTTATAAAGGTGAGCTGGAGCGTACGGTATCGTTCAAGGAAAAAGCCCGCAAACACCCCGACAATGTAAATGCCGGGTTGTTAACGTATCCCGTACTAATGGCTACCGATATTTTAATCCACCGTGCCAATAAAGTACCCGTAGGCAAGGATCAGGAACAGCATCTGGAATATTCCCGCATTATTGCACGCCGTTTCAATAATATGTATGGTACGTCCATATTTCCCGAACCCGAAGCATTTAATTTCGGTAGCGATTTGATAAAAATTCCAGGACTGGACGGTAATGGGAAAATGGGAAAATCCGAAAATAACGGTATCTTTTTGATTGATGATGAAAAAACCATCTGTAAAAAAGTAATGAAAGCGGTAACCGATTCGGGTCCCACCAAGCCGGATTCACACATGCCCGAAATGATACAAAACCTGTTTACGCTGATGCAGGTTGTATCTGCCCCCGATACCGTGCAATATTTTCGCGATAAATACAATTCGTGCGAAATACGTTATGGTGATTTGAAGAAACAACTGGCCGAAGATATTTGTAAATTAACATTGCCAATTCGCGAGCGTATTATCGAAATATTGAAAGATGACGATTATTTGCGGAGGGTAGCCAATCTGGGTGCGGAAAAAGCTCGCGAAAGCGCCTTAAAAACATTACGTGAGGCGAAAAAGTGTATCGGGTTTAAAGAATTTTAATTTTATTTGGCAGTAAGTACGTTCTCTCAATTATTTTATATTATTCATTATTTGTAAGTGTCTTGTTTATAGATATTTTATAGTTCTAATAGTATAAACTAATTTCGCAGATGTACTTATAATAAATTATACATATACATGTCTTTGCAGTCGGAAAAAGATTATAAATTAGTTCAACAGGTTTTATCGGGAAATGAGCAGGCTTTTGCCCGTCTTATGTCTCGCTACAAGGATTCCATATACTTTATGGTGCTTAAAATGATGAGTAATAAAACCGATGCTGAAGATATTACGCTTGAGATTTTTTTTAAAGCTTTCCGCAATATCGACAGTTATAATCCGGAATACGCATTCAGTACATGGCTTTTTAAAATAGCCCAGAATACGACTATTGACTTTATACGCAAGCGTAAAAATAATTTAATATCAATAGATTACGATGTAGAAGATGAATTGTCGATAAGTGAGCATATTCTGCAATCATCAATATTAAACCCCGAAGAAACGTTGATAAAAGAACAGGAAGAAATACTGATAAAAGAACTGATTATAAAAATGAAGCCCAAATATCAGCGTTTAATCGAACTCCGTTATTTTAAAGAATATGCTTATGAAGAAATTGCAATGGAACTCGCTATACCTATCGGTACAGTTAAAACGCAATTATTCAGGGCAAAAGCCGCATTAGGTGAATTACTGGCACAGCGCATATATAAAAACCCCGATGACAAATTACAATAATATCGAATTACTGAAAAAGTATTTCCAGCATATCACACCCGGGCAGGAGGAGCAATTCGGTTTGTTAAAGTCGTTGTATACTGAATGGAATGAGCGGATTAACGTGATATCACGGAAAGATATAAATTGTTTGTACCTGCATCATGTATTACACTCCTTATCAATTGCGGCATTAATTAAGTTCAAACCCGGTACGCAAATATTAGATGTAGGCACTGGCGGTGGTTTTCCGGGCATCCCGCTGGCTATTATGTTCCCTGCGTGTCGATTTACATTGATTGATTCCATTGCCAAGAAAATAAAAGTGGTTGAAGCTGTTGCTCAGGCTCTGAATCTTACAAACATTGCTGCCCAACAACAACGCGCCGAGGCGGTAAAACAATCGTTTGATTTTGTAACAGGCCGCGCCGTTACCGAACTGTCGGTATTTACTGCCTGGGTGTGGGGCAAAATAAGCCCGAACGGGCAAAATGCATTGCCTAACGGAATAATTTGTCTGAAAGGCGGAGACTTGTCAAACGAAATTGCCACTACCCGCAATGCTTTTTATTTAAGCGAAAAACAAATAAGCGAATATACTGTACAACAGTTTTTTAACGAAGAATACTTCAATTTTAAGAAAATTGTTTACATACAAAGGTAACAGCGATATTTACATAATTAATCTTATTATCGCATTTAAATAGGGCCATTCAGTAAATATCATAAAAACTGTCGATTGATAAAAAAACTTTCGGCAGTTTTTTAATTCTTCTGTATTTATAATGAATATTGGCGTTCAACTGGCCGGACAAATCCTTGTCCGGAGAACAGCTGTAAGAGTTTGTCTAAAAATTTTCATTATAAAAATTTAATCATCAGCGCGATAAAAGCGAGATAAACCATCGTTTCGGAAGATTCTATCGTGCGTTCGCAGTCTTTCGCCAGCCGCCTAAAATCGCCGAGCCATGCAAATGAACGCTCTACCACCCA
>JAISFN010000056.1 GCA_031263585.1 Prevotellaceae bacterium
GAATGTATCCTTTCTCTTTCATGTCGGCAACGTACCGGCAAATGTTCGCCCGCAATATGCCTGTTTCAAGGGATACCTCCAGCATCGTTTTAGGACGTTCTTTGAGAGATTGATAAACAGTTTGGTATTGTGTATCAAAATGAGTATCTTTGTTGTGTGTTTCAAGCAGATTAGCCTCCGCTCCGGGGGCTTTTTTGTTATTATTCATACCTTCATTTTTCTAAAATTCTTTTCAAATCTGAATACCTATACCTTCTCTTGCCGCCTATCGAAACAGGTTTCAAATAGTCGTTCTTATCCCACCTCCAAAGGGTAGGCTTTGTCACATCCAATAATTCGGCTGCCCTATCAGGTGAAAGGTATTGTTCCTGATGGCTATCCCGAATTTGCGCCTCTAATTCATCACGGGTAGATTTTACACTGTAATCTATCGCCTCGATTAAGTTTGCCAAACTGATTTCAATTTTTATATTTGGACTTTCGTTTAATAATTCATACAATACAGTTGCCATAATAATAATTTATTAGCGTCTCGACTTCTAGCGGTACAACCCCGCCGCAGTCGTTCAACAAGTCGTTGTATTTACCTGTCGTTTTAAGACGCTGCAAATTTATGGCTGTTTATCAGGAAAGGCAGAAGAGGTGATTTTAAAAAACGGAAAAGTCGCTAATATACAGCGACTTGTAAGAAATACAGGTTACAGTATCAGGTTACAGTTAGGTTATAATCTTTTTGGTTATAACCTTCATAGTAGGTAATTGAATAATTTTGTAAGGCTTTCGGGAAAAGGTCTTAAGTGGCTTGGTCTGTATGATCTTTTAACGCAGCCGACACACTCGCAAAATATTAAATACCATTCCTCGAATGCGTCCGGCCTTCTACTGTTTAATGCTGTATTGCTTTCATGAATCATAAGTGCGATTTGCGCAAATGCTTTTGCACTTCTATTGTCTTGCAAGTGCGAAACTAGCCATTCAAAATAATTGATACCGCTATTGCCCTTTCCTTTGAATGCTGGTTTGAAATAAGGTCTCAGTCTTTCGACGTCGATTGTTCGCTGAGGCTTATCCGTGTTTGCTTTATCGATGGTTGTTCCCGTCTGTAATGATTGTTGTCGTGGAATTGTGCCTAATAATTCAAGTTCTTCATTAATAATGCTTAGTTCGTGATTGGTAATACTCAATTCGTTACTTATGGCAATGTATAGCAGTACAAGATAATTGGCGGTTACAAAATCAGAGCGGCCGGATTTTTTAATATTCAGGCAGATGGAAAAATATCTATGTTGTTTAGAAGACAGATATTGTGTGAAGGTACCGAATTGTGAATAAATCCAATCAGGGTTAGGCTTTATTTCTAAAACCGCTCGTTCAGGATAGAGAGGATGCGGCACCCCTATTTTGCGATTCCTGTCAGAATAGTCGTAACCTCCATAAATTTTATTTTCTTTTTCCATTACATAACGCTTGAATTGATCATATTTTAAGTTTCGTTCTCTTTGTTGTTCCTCGCTATCATTCTCAAACAATTGTATTTCATCAATGTTGCTACCAATAAAACGCATAAGATTGCCGATAACGCTATAACTTTTCTTATAATCAGTCAAGCTAAACGTCGCGTAATCTTGAATCGCTTGTAAATTATCGGCAATCGCATCGGGAATGAGAACATTTATTCTATTCAAAAGACTTTCAAATGCTGTTTTCTTTTGGACTTTATCTGTGTAATTAGATATTTTCTCGGCAAGCTCCTCATATCTTGCTAACTTTGTGCTAGTATCAGTTTCCATAATCATTTATACATATTTGCCCATGCCTTTTTCATCATTTCTGCATGTTCGTTTTGTTTGACTTTGATATACTTCAAAAATGATTTCTCGGTTTTATGTCCCGATATACTCATTATCATAAGGGTAGGTAAGCCCCGTTTGTACATGTTCGTACAGAAAGAACGCCGCCCTGTATGGCTCGATACGTGTTCCCACTTATCAAACTTTTCTGTTACAAGTTCTCCGCCAACGGTACGCGTCATTGTTTCCGTAGCATTGATTCCGGCAATTCGACAAGCCTCTTTTATGTAGGTGTTAAACTTTTGATTGCTTATTTGCGCGGGCAAATTGTAATTGCATTTTTCCAATATCTCCAATACAATGGGGTGCAGGGGAATAACAACCTTTGCGTTTGTCTTTTGCTGACGGAATGTGATAAAGCCGTCTTTAATATCAGTTTTGGCCACTTTCTCCAAATCAGAGAATCGGCTACCCGTCCACGCTAACAATAAAAACCAGTCCCGTACCCTGTCAAGATGTGGAATTTTAGAAAAATCGACATCTTTCAATTGCTGTAATTCATTTTCATTCAAATAAATAGTGTCTGTTTCTTCTGTAAAGACATGGAAGCTATTGTAATAGGGATTGGTGTTATATCCTTGTGTCGTGGCTTCATTCAGCATCAGTTTAAGTACACGAATATGCTTTCCAACACTGTTTTGCGTGAAGTCTTTTTCTTGCAGGAAAGCCACAAATTTGTCATAAAACTTCTGCTCTATATCGGAAAATGCAAAATCCTTTTTTCGTATGCTTTTAGCAAAATCTTTCAAATGCTTTTCAGTGGCTTTATACTGTTGGATATTGTTGTATGTAAGCGGTCGCCCAGTATTTTTATCCTTTCTGCTTGGTGCTTCGTTAATGAATTTAGTTATAAACTGAAATACTGTTTTTATTTCCAGTTCGGCGGCTTTAGGGTCATATTTTACGGGATTATGGTATTTATCAATAACAGACACAAGCCAATCAGAGTTGTTTTTATCGGCAATTTTCAACTCCTCGTCAATCTTTGATATGATTTCAGCGAATTTTGTTTTTTGATCATTGTGGTACGTTTTTATTTCTTCCATTTCGGGGGTAATAATCCGTTTTCCTTTGTAGGGGTCATCGGAATTGTTGCCTGTAACGAACTCATACCAATCAGGAGAAGTAAATATGTTGCCTTTGGCTCTCGCTGCATATTTTCCGCTTTTGTAGCGGATTAGGATTTCGTGCTGTCCATTTATATTGGACTTAGGAGATAATGAAAAAATTATAGCCATCTTGTTGCTTGTTTTTAAATTCGCTGTAAAGTTACAACCTATACTTTATATCTGCAAGTTTTTGTCCCTTTTTTGTCCCTCAATATGCAATTTAATGAAATTCAGTTTAATCGTTTGTAATTCTTTTTCTATCTGTAAAATGCTTATTATCATTAAATTGAGTGTATAATACGATGGTTTTCAATTATTGACGAAAATGATAACATTGCGTTCGGGTAGTCCCGTCCATACCGCCAATAAAAGCCGCTCGACGAGCGGCTTTTATTGTTTATAGGGGGTTGGGGCACCAAACCCTACCCCTCCACCATCCCCCCTACCGGACTAACCAAATACACCCTCTCCGTCCCCCTCGTAAACGCCGTATACAACCACCGATAAAACTCAACCCCCAAATAATGCTCCGGCACATACGAAAGATCCAAAAAGACATTCCG
>JAISFN010000075.1 GCA_031263585.1 Prevotellaceae bacterium
GCGCTACCCTTAGCGACATTCACCACTACCGGATTCAGTCCTGTGCAAGCTGCGGGAATAACATCATTCGTCAAAACATCTATTAAGTCAAACGGACGTATACCTTGTATATATTCAATACTATCATTTTTAGCAAATACCAAAGCGTTAAGCGCTTGCTCGTATTTAATATTCACCGAGTCGCATACCGGCTGGTCGTTATATCCTTTACCGTTATCGTTAATCTTCAGTATCAGTTTGGTATCATTATCAACCGCGCCAATCCAGCTTGAATAATTGGGTATGGCAAATTTTACCTCGGCCGAAGCGCCCTGCAAAATACTTTGCGGGTATTGGTATGTGTACCTTGCAGCTGCAGGCGCTGGAACAACATCCTTATGTACGGTGATTTTTACGGGAGCTTGAAGCGCGGCATTGCCAATATTCTTAATTTTCAGTTCAATATACAACGAGTCGCCGTCGGCATGGTACGTGAATGCCGGATCCGGCGTATCCAACTGTGCGTTGGGAACCAGCCACAACGGCGTACCGTTCTTGTTCAATGCGGTTTGCTGTTGAAGGAAAGCATTATACGGGCGAACATCATCGCTTGTGCCTAATTGCCCGTCGTTGCCCGGAAATACCGTTGCCGGATTCAGCTGGTATATCGGTATGGTTAAGTCTTCGTTTATATTTACCGCATTATAAGCATATTGATTCCATACCTTACGCGCAGGCGCCCAGCTCGTCCCAACATCTGCCCTGAATATACGTAACGGAGCGCTGGCAAACGGGAATGTACTGTTGGACGGATGTCCTGTAGCAATAATCTCTGCCATGCCATCATTATCAATATCGGCGACAATAGGATATTCAGCTCCTGTGGCAGAATAACATGTATAAGCGGCCAAATTATAAGGCTCTGCGACAGGTGCGCCTGATTGGTGATGAATTAAACTACCGTTTATGATACGTAAATGAGATTCGTCCCTGAATACGATCTCCGAAATCCCATCCTGATTAAAATCAAATAATGTTATACCTGTATTTCCGGATCTGTCAGAGTGGGCTAATTTCCAAAACTCAAATAAGGTATCAGTCCCATCATATTTAAAGGCCCACATATAATCATAACCTGCCCATGTTGCGTTTGTTCTTTGAAGTGAAGTAATAAACAGTATTTCAGGATAACCGTCCCCGTCGATATCGCCGATAAACGGATAGGACTGATTTCGGGCATAAGCTACGTTTGTACGTGCCAAGACCTTATTTTTTACCGGCGACCAAACCCATACATATGCATAGTTATTTACATTTTCTATTGTATAAGTTCCTGATACTATTATATCCAGATATCCATCAAGATCTATGTCCGCAACCTGGGTTTTACCATCCTGCGGCATTAACACGGTTGAATTATAGATATCATAAGGAGGGGTAACGGATGTCGCTAAAGTCATTGTTCCTGAAACAAGATCGACTTTATATACTTCACTGCCTGCTATATATTCCAATATTCCGTCTCCGTCAACATCTGCCGCTATCGGTGCAACAATACCTCTCTCATAAACTGTACCGGTACCGGTTGTTCCTGACGGATTCGCGAGTCCTCCTGAATTTGACAAACCGAAATTTCCGGTACTTTTGGTACATATGAGCGTGCCTGTTCTTGAATCGAATATATCATGCCCGCAATATATTTCAGGTATTCCGTCATTATCAAAATCTGCCGCCCCAACAATAAAGAAACGAGATGAACTGAGGCGGCTCGTTAAAACCTGACTGGTCCAGACTTTTGCTCCATCAACATTAAATGCATGTAATTTCCCGTCATAGCATTGAGATATGATCAGCGCTGTATCTTTACCTAAAATCTGGGTTTTAACCAGAGCCGTGGCGCCTACCCATAAAGGGAAATAAGATGTTGCAGCGGCAGTAATCGTTTTAATTGTAGAGTGGTCGGGACCCATGTATATCAACATCCTTTGGGCATATCGCCCGTCATCAATACCAAGGTTATTATCAGATGTATAAGTTATTAATTCAGGATAACCGTCGCCATTCAAATCACCGGTATAAACAGAGGCAAGATTATGGACATCTGCCTGATTATGCGTTTTCGTTTCTCGAATGCCCCAAGCCTGTGCAGTAGGGTCGATATAACAGTCGGCATCAATTATATTATCGGGATATTCGGTTTGGCTCAATATCCCTTGATGGTAAGTATAATTGGTTTGTTTAATTACAGCGCCATCGCTGATTACATAGGCCGTATTAAGCATAACATTGTCAACCCCAAGAATTTTTGTTGCCTGAAAACTCACATTCATTTCATTTTCGGTAGGGATTGTAAGATTCCATACTATTTCGCGGGTTGTTGAATTATAAGTACCGCCATTGCTTATGCTCCCGCCAACAATATTGAGCCCTGCGGGAAGCATATCGCGTACAATTACCGCAGTATTTGTTTCCGAAAGGTTTGCGGCAGTAATGGTATAGGTTAAAACATCGCCAAAATTTAATGATACAGGCGAAACCGATGTGCCATTATCTGTTACTCCATTAATCGATGCATTTTTTACGCTGCCGAAACCAACTATGCCCATGGCATTGGCCGCAATTAATGTTCCTCTGTATTCAACAATATATCCGGTAATAGACGCGTAATAATTAGGCCAGTCATTCCATGTTCCCCCTTCGTCGGGAATCGCCTGTATACAATACTCACCACCACCCGAATTACTCGGATTTATGGAGTGCCAGTTGGTATAATTATATTTGACCGTTACCGCCGCCGCTGCCGATGTATATGTCCTTTTGTTATAGAAAACAGCATCAGCGGGATTACCGTTAGGGTATGCCGCATTTTTTGTGTCGTCCCACTCGGGACCGCACGACCAATACCAGTAATCGAATGCTGCGGTAGGTACTCCGCTTAACTTACCATTGGCCTGCATTACCGTACGTACATCGTAACGCGTACCTGAAAACCAGCCGTATTTCCCTGACGCAATCGTGAAAATAAAATCATCTTCTTCTTTCGAAGTTATATTTGCCAAATAACCTGTTAATCCCATAAATGTCCTGTCTAATGCGGCGTTATAGGCATTAGTCCAAAGAATTTGAGTAGCGCTGACATATTCATACCAATGATCGGTATCCGACGAATAATATATGTTTTTACCCGTATCGGTTGATGTTTCGCTAATCAATACTGCAACCTCCTGACCTTTTTTAGTCGAGGCAAAAGTAATTTGTATGGAGCGCAAAAAGTCCTGTAATTCGGCGGCAATAGCTCCCCCTGTAATATCAATCATACGCACATATTCTGTGCTAACTGCATTTTCTGTCCAATTACTACTTGGCATTGTCGGCAGGCTTATGGCGTCGCCTGTTTCAACAGTACGCGTAAACATAAAGCGGATAACATAGCCTTTGTCGCCAGCATTGCCTGTTACTGTTAAATTTGGGAAAGTATAATAAGCGCCTGTTTTTGTACTGTTACCCATATCAACTACTAATGCGGCATGTGATAAGGATATTACACTAAAGAACAGTATCGATAACAAAAGTAATTTCTTTTTCATATTTTATTGCTTGGTGAATTAATCAATGTTTGGTTATTGGAGCTTCCAAAGAATCTGGACGTTTTAAATATCGAGGAGATAAAACGATATAATTGCTCTAACAAAGAAATGCAAATATACGTATTTTGGACAATAAGACAATGAAGGAAAGTAAAGTAGCTATATGATACAGATAGTGTGTAGAAAAAATTTTTAGAGATAAAGGTTCTACCCCCCCGAATTAATGTATTGACATACAACACATTGTTCCGGAGAAAGTGTGGAAAAATAAACAAGCCTGTTACATGCCCGTTTGCGTTCTGCAATAGTATATTTTATGTTTTTCAAAATAGTTCTAAAATTAGGAATACATGAGATTATCTGTCTGCAGATAACTCCTTCATGGTCATAATACCTACCATGAAAAATATGCGGAAAATCATTTATTTGTACAAAAATACATATTATAGAAACAAAAATGTATTATTAAAGACTTTTTAACATATAGATTTTCTTAAATGAATATTGGATAATTAAGCTAAAAAGATTATACTTGCGTATAAATCAGCGTCCATATGAATTTGTTGAATTTTGTAACCAGCTATCCCGATGAGGCAAGTTGCCGTAAGAAGTTTAAAGAAATGTGGGATAAAGAAGGGATCGTGTGTTCCAAGTGTGGAAGTAGAGACCATTATTGGAAGAAAGATAAAGGAATGCCGCGGATGCAGGCGCTGTTGTACACGACAGAGTTTGCAGGCCAACACAGTTATGCATGGCGGGCAGTTGCCATTCCGCTATTGGTTTATAGCTTTCTAGCTGTTAACCAGCGCCAACCGGTAGAAGGTAAAACCACAAAGAAAGGGAAGCCACGCAAGGGAGGACATCTCAAAATGCTTGTCATCGATGATTTGAGTGCACAAACAATAACCCCATTGGTGGAAAGCAATATCTCCAAAAGAATCCACTATTGACTCCAATGATTCAAGCTCCTATTGTAAATTGAAAGAAGCAGTCGATAAACACTGCCCAAAGACTATAGTTAAAAACAAAATCAGCAAAGAGTTGCTTTGGGTTCATATGGCTATCAGCAATGCCAAACGGGCGCTATTGGACGTTTACCATGACATTTAGCCCGAATATCTGCAAATTTACCCGAACGAGTTTTGCTATAAATTCAATCGAAGGTATTTTACAGAGAGGCTTTCTGACAGGCTTTTGATGGCGGCGGTTTCTTATAAAAATTTATTTAAGCATAATATCCGATAATTATTAAAAAAATATAAATCAGCCAAATATATTTGGCTGAAAATAACTCAGCTAAACAAAAAATAGTCGAGAGAAATTTCCTTCCGACAACTCATGGCCAGAGAAGGCTTTATAAATTTTATAATTTAGGTTTTACACTCCTAAAACGATGCTCGCATCGATTTTTAGTTTTTGGCTGATGTTACGGGCAATCTGATAGGTAGGTTCAATTTTACCATTTAATAATTCACTTACTCGTGATGCGCTTACCCCGATAAGATCCGCCATTGCATTTTGAGTTAAATTCATTTCGTACATCCGGAGCTTAAGCGCTTCGATCAGGCTCGGACTTCCGATGGGGTGATGTTCAATTTCATACTCTTCAACCAAATCAGCCAATAAATCGAGTTCGATGTAATCGGGATCGGTTTCAGGAGTATTTTCAGTTACAACTTCCATGAGTTGTTCAACCTTTTTCAACATTTTCTGATATTGAGTTTCATTTTTAATTCTTGCCATATCTGATTCAAATTTTATTAATTTCTTCAATATTATCGTATTGATTATGTGTTCCGACAAAACGGATATAAACGATTTTTTGTTTAAATAATATTCTAACTACCAAACGAAAATCATTGCCTTTGATGTTAAAAACATACTGTTGATTACCTACTCCGTTAACACTGTTAAACGTTTCTTTTATTTCAGCGAAATTCTTCCATTCGCTTTTTTTAGTTCTCTGATACCAATCTTCCAATGGTGATTTGGCATCGGAATATTTTTTGTAAAATTCTTTTAGGATTCTATGTGCAATGATTCTCATAAGCCTTAATTTTATACCACAAAGATAATACAGTATTTCCAATAAACAGAATATTTTTCCAAAATATATAATATTTTATGTGAAAAGATTTTATTATGCACACTTTCAGGACTCCACGAACTCAGGCAGGCACAATTCGCCTTTAAAATATCTTTTTTTGAGCGGGTTGGCTATCCATTAATTAAACAAGCCCGAGGTATCAGACTACTCAATCAAACAGGGAAACTTATCCATCATGTATTTTATTATATTTTTTATCCTTCCTTTGATTTGAAACATATTTCCTTATAACTTCTTTCCTACTATAAAGACCTGCTGTATTTGCATAATAGTCACTTCTCCAAAATTTACCTCCCTAAAGCTGATTCTTTATTGCAGGATATAAAATGAGAAATTGCTTTGCCATTATTCTTTTTAACTTCATTACAAGCTATGAAACAGAATATTTCGGCATACTTGGAAGCAAAAAATGAACAGGATCCCTCTCATTCCCTATCTCAAGAAAATTCATGATCTGCAATCCAAAGGCAAATGCTCTTCAATGACTCTCCTATTGCGTTCGTTATTATTTTTCGACGATATTTTATTCCTAAGAATATATCGTATAACAATAAGCTATTATTATGTCGTTTATAGATATCTTCATCTTCCATTCCTTCAAAACTAATAGCTTTAGCTCTGAAATTTTATCGTTGAATTACTTGACCCTGGGGAAGAGACCCAAGGTATTCTTTAGATCAAAAGCGTCGGCATGTAACTAAATTTCTTAAAAAAACAAAACAATTTTGCCGGAATCTTGATTTATGTTTATAATTTCTTAACTTTGAAGCTTCGAAAAAAATTTATTTAATTAAATATTGTTATACTAATACAGGGATAACTTATGAAATCATACCACACTAATCAAATTAAAAACATCGTGCTTCTCGGTAATTCTAATTCGGGTAAAACAACCCTTGCTGAAGCGATGATGTTCGAGGGCAAGGTAATCGACCGCCGGGGTACGGTGGATAGCAAAAATACGGTGTCGGATTATACCGAAATCGAACAAATGTACAAACGTTCGATATATTCGACCCTGCTGTTCACCGAGTTCATGGATCATAAGCTGAATATCATCGACACGCCGGGTTCCGATGATTTTGTCGGCGGAGTAATTTCGGCTCTGAATGTTGCTGATACTGCCGTTATGGTAGTTAATGCCCAATCGGGGGTTGAGGTTGGCACCGAAATTTTTGGCCGCTGGGCCGAGCGTTATAACAAGCCTATGATGATTGCCGTTAACCAGTTGGATAACGACAAAGCAAACTGGGATTCGACATTGGACGCGCTTAAGCAAAGTTTTGGCAACCATGCAATTATTATTCAATACCCTGTATCGGTAGGCGCTGGTTTTAATGGTTTTATTGATGTTTTGAAAATGAAATACTACCGTTTTAAAGATGATAACGGTACACGTGAAGAGCTTGATATCCCGGCCGAGGAAAAGGATCGTGCCGAGGAATTGCGCAGTTCGCTCATCGAATCGGCCGCCGAACATGATGAAAGTTTGATGGAAATTTTCTTTGATAAAGGAGAACTAACTGAAGATGAAATACGTTTAGGTTTACGTATTGGGCTTAAAACCCGCTCTGCATTCCCTGTATTTTGTGTATCGGGTAAGAAAGACATCGGAACAAAACGTTTAATGGAGTTTATTATAAATGTGGCTCCGTCACCTGAGCAAGGCGTACAATTTGAAACAGTTGATGGCGAAATCATTCCGTGCGACGAAAACAAGGCTCCATCGTTGTTTATGTTTAAAACCGCTGTCGAGCAGCATGTCGGCGAAGTGTGCTATTTCCGTGTTGTGTCGGGTAAAGTAAGCGAGGGCATGGATATGGTTAATGCCAGTAACGACGGCAAAGAGCGTATTGCCATACTAAATGCTGCAGCCGGAAAAAAACGCGAAAAACTTACTGAAATGTTTGCCGGAGATTTAGGCTGTACGGTTAAATTAAAAAATACCAAAGCCGGACAGACCTTAAACGGAGGCGGAAAAAGCTGGAAATTTAAAGCTATCGAATATCCCGATCCTAAATTCCGTACGGCTATCAAGGCTAAAAATGAAAGTGACGACGAAAAATTAGGCGAATTGCTTAACCGTGCGCACCAGGAAGATCCCACTATTTTGGTAGAATATTCGAAAGAATTGAAACAGATGATTTTGAGCGGACAAGGCGAACACCATATCAATATCCTGAAATGGCAATTAAACAATATTCATAAAATTGAAATAGAGCTGTTTGCTCCTAAAATTCCGTATCGCGAAACAATTACTAAAGTTGCAGCCGCCGATTATCGCCACAAAAAACAATCGGGTGGTGCAGGCCAGTTCGGCGAGGTACATATTGTTATCGAGCCTAATATTGACGGAGCGCCCGATACCTCCAAATTTAAAATTGATGGTAAAGAGTTGGGTATGAATATCCGTGGTAAAGATGAAATTAAGCTCGACTGGGGTGGTACGTTGGTATATTACAACTGTATTGTTGGCGGAGCCATTGATGCGCGCTTTATACCGGCCATTTTAAAAGGTATTATGGAAAAAATGGAAGAAGGCCCGCTAACAGGTTCCTATGCTCGCGATATCCGTGTTTATGTGTACGACGGTAAAATGCACCCTGTTGATTCAAATGAAATATCGTTTAAACTTGCCGGACGTAACGCCTTTAAAGATGCCTTTAAAAAAGCCTGCCCCAAAATTATGGAGCCAATATACAGTGTTGAGGTATTTGTACCGGGCGATGTTATGGGTGATGTAATGAGCGATTTACAAAACCGAAGGGCGATGATTGAAGGTATGAGTAGCGAAAAAAGCTTTGAGGTAATTAAGGCACGCGTACCTTTAGCCGAAATGTACAAGTATTCGACCACATTAAGTTCGTTAACTTCGGGCAGGGCAACATTTATCATGAAGTTTCTGGAATACCAACAGGTTCCTACCGATGTTCAGGAAAAATTGTTGAAGGCATACGAAGCTGAAGAAAAAGATGAATAAAATATCCTTAAAGAGGGTAACTTTATCCTCTTTTTATACTATCTAAACCAAAATATTGAAAATAACACTTACCGCCATAACTAATTTACAAGAACAATTGAATAACGGAATGAGATAGCTAACTGAAATTATTATAGACTGCGGATGTGAGGTCGGCAGCGCTTTAAAAAATTACTATCTTTGGCGGTTATTTTAAGTAAATCGAATGAGTAAAAATGAATCGACAGGTTATCATAACCTGCTTTTAGAGAGAACACAACAGTACAATTTACCCGACAGGGTAAAAGCAATGGGAGTTTATCCGTATTTCAGGCCGATCGAATCAGAGCAAGATACCGAGGTTTACATAAACGGTAAAAAAGTATTGATGTTCGGTTCGAACAGTTACATGGGGCTGACAAATCATCCCAAAGTAAAGGAGGCGGCAATAGCCGCCATTAAAAAGTACGGTACAGGTTGTGCAGGTTCTCCATATCTAAATGGTACGCTTGACATTCATGTCAAACTGGAAAATAAGCTGGCCAAATTTGTTAATAAAGAAGCCGCAATTGTATATAGTACTGGGTTTCAATCGAATTTGGGGGTTATTCCTACAATAACAGGGCGTAATGATTATATCATACTTGATGAACTCGACCATGCTTCGATTATTGACGGCGCTCGCTTGTCGTTTGCCAAAACGTTTAAATACAGGCATAATGATATGGACGCATTGGAAGGGGTCCTTCAAAAATGTGAATCCGATAAGCTAAAGTTGATTGTAGTCGACGGTATTTTCAGTATGGAAGGCGATATTGCCAAATTGCCCCAGATAATTGAACTTGCTCATAAATATAACGCCAACGTTATGGTTGATGACGCCCACAGCCTTGGCGTAATAGGCGAACAAGGGCGCGGGTGTTCGTCCCATTTCGGTTTAACCGATGAAACAGACATTATTATGGCTACATTCAGTAAATCGCTGGCCTCGCTGGGCGGATTTATTGCGTCCGATGAACGTACTATCAATTACATACGTCATCAATCGCGCTCGCTTATTTTCAGCGCCAGCATGACGCCTGCATCGGCTGCCGCTGTATTGGCATCGTTGGAAATAATCCAGAGCGAACCCGAAAGAATTACGCATCTTTGGGAAATTACAAATTACATGAATAAAAACCTCCGGGATGCAGGTTTCGATTTAGGACATACCGAAAGCCCTATCCTGCCTGTACATATTGGAAATAATGAAAAAACATTCTTATTTACAAAAATCCTGCTCGAAGAGAACTTGTTTGTAAACCCGGTAGTGGCGCCTGCCGTAAGCGAAGATAAAACACTTATTCGCTTATCGTTAATGGCAACACATACGAAGGAACAGGTGGATTTTGCCATTGATAAGCTTGTAAAAGTCGGTAAACAACTGGAACTCATTTAAATTTAATTATGTATAGAAATTACATTTAATAAGATTCGAAATTTTTTATTTTCAGTAAATTATAATTTATGTAGATATAATTGACTCATACGTATTAGTTTGCAAAATATAAAATTATAAATAATGATAACAAAAAAATTTGAATGCAGCATTAAAGTTTTGGCATTTATATTGTTTATATTATTACTTTGCGGTAATATTTTTGCACAACATGAGTCTAAATTAACGCGCAAGATAATATATACATTGTCGGCTAATGAACGGATTTTCGCAAACGAGTATTATGCCGAAATGGGTTTGAACGGCTATAATTTCGCGGCTATTGTTGAAAATATGCAAAGCCAAGAATCGATATTCATATTCAACGGCGAGCGCATTATAACAACAAGCCCTTATACTAACGACAAAGGAGAAGCTTATACATCCCCCGTAAGTGTTTACGATTTTAATCCGGGCGAAAAGAACGGGTATATTTTCGCTTATGAATTGGCGGGGCGGGTTTTTATAAACGTAAAGGGAAAAGTCACGCCTTCGCAACATAGGTATTCCTACGCTGTTTACATGGATAAAAACAAATGTATTTCGCGTTTTTATGATTAAGTATTTTGTTTATATCGACAGCAAAAGAATCGGGTCTCATAAGCATATTGGTAATGTTGCGATAGCCGAAAACGGCAAGTATGCGTTTTGTTATCGGGATACTGATGACAAGTACTATGCTAATATCGACGGAAAGGCGCTTGGCCCATATCGTTGGTGTGACAATGTTGCGATAGCCGAAAACGGCAAATATGCGTTTTCTTATCTGGATACCGACGGCAAGCGCTATGCTAATATCGATGGGAAAGTATTTGGCCCGTATCATGATTGTGACAATGTTGCGATGGCTGGAAACGGCAAATATGCGTTTTGTTACACGGATACCGATGGAGCATACTATGCTAATATCGACGGGAAAATAATAGGCCCGTATAAAAATATCAGTGTTATTGATTCGGAGAAAAAAGACGGCTGTATTTTCGATTGCCTGAGTAACGACGGAAATTACTATTATGTTGATTTGACTGGGAAAATATTCGGGCCATTTGATGATCCGTATCATGTTTTTATGAGCACAAGCGGCAAATATGCATATAATGAGTATAGAGGTGCGATGGTCAATCCCTCCTTTAAATTAAGCGGTTTATATAATCCATACTATAGTTTAGAAATAGCTTCATCCGACAGGGAACATTCTTTCTTCTCAAACATTGAATATGAATATGTTGTGATTGACGGGAAAGCAGTGGGGCAATCCCCCGCATTAAATGTATGGTATAATAAAAAGAATAATTCTTTTCAATGGAATTCTATTGAAGGCAAGGATTTGCTAGTTTACGAATATCAATTGAATTAGGCTTTATATCTCCTATTGAGAAACGGGGAGAGGAGTAGCAGGGTAGCAGGGATTCATAATTGATACCCTAATGTAAACTCTATTAAAATGATACGTGGTATAAAAGTATTCGGATTATTGTGCGCCTTACTTTGTTTAATGCCTTTGAAAATATTGCCGCACCCTTATGCCAGACAGTTTTCTGAGGAATGTAAAAGAGCATTTGTTTTTTATGACGAACATATTGATGCAATCCGGAAAATGGCGAATAGCTTAGGGGTTGATGCGGAATTTCTTTTTGCAATCGCGGTTCCCGAACTTACGCAATTCGCTTATTTACGCGATAAATTTGAAACATATTCTCTCAAAGTTCTTTATGTGCAAGGCGGGACCGATTATTCAAACTTTTCGATTGGGGTTTTCCAGATGAAACCATCATTTATCCAACAAATGGAAGACAGTTTAAGAATGGATGAACAACTGAAACTTAAATTCCGGCATTGCCTGATAGATAATCCGAAAACACGGAAAGCGAGGGTGGAGAGGGTAAAACGGCTTGAACAATTGGAGTGGCAAATAAATTACTTGGCCTTATTTTATGCCTTGGTCGAGAAACAATTTGCTAACGAATCGTTTTCTGATAAGCAAAATAAATTACGGTTTTATGCTTCGGCGTATAATACGGGATTTCACAAACCGGTCGAAATTATTAAACAAATGAGCCAAAAAGCATTATTCCCACGTTTTTCGTTTCAAAAATATTGTTATGGGGATATCTCGGTATGGTTTTATGATAAACTAATTGCAAGCGCGAATAAATAAATTTATAGTATAATGATCTAATAATGAGTATCACAATAAAAGAGATAAAGACCAAGAGCGAACTTAAAAACTTCATTAAATTTCCTTTTTCTCTCTTTAAAGGAAACAAATATTGGGTTCCACCTCTCAACAGCGATGAAATGCAAACGTTGCGCTGGGATAAAAATCCTGCCTTTGATTACTGCGAAGCCCGTTACTGGATGGCCTATATTGATAAAAAACCGGTAGGGCGCATTGCCGCCATTATCAACCATCGTGCCAACGAAAAGTGGAACTATAAGCATATGCGTTTCGGCTGGGTCGATTTTATCGAGGATATTGAAGTTGCCCGCGCCTTGTTTAACGAGGTGGAAAACTGGGCGTCTGAAAAAAGTATGGATGTTATCGACGGGCCTTTCGGTTTTACCGACATGGATAACGAGGGAATGCTGGTTGATGGCTTTGATAAAATGCCTACCATTGTCAATATATACAATTACCCGTATTATCCCAAATTTGTTGAGGAACTGGGTTATGTAAGGCAGGATGACTGGATACAATTTAAATTTAACGCATCGCAACCCGTACCCGAAAAAATGGAACGCCTTAACAAGTTGATACTGGAGAAGTATAACTTGCGCATAGGTAAGTTCAAGTCGGCAAAGGAAATTCTCCCATATGGGCGCAAATTCTTCCAAACACTTAACAAATCGTTTGTAAACCTATATGGGTTTGTTGAGCTTACCGATAAGGAAATCGACCACTATGTAAAAACTTATCTTAGTTTCATCCAGCCCGATTTAGTATGCCTAGTTTTTGACGAACATGACGATATAGTTGCATTTGGTATCAGCATGCCTACTTTATCAAGGGCTTATCAGAAGGCAAAGGGGAAATTATTCCCCTTCGGTTTTTTCCACATTCTGAAAGCATTAAAAAGCTATAATGAAATAGATTTATACCTGAATGGCGTTCACCCCGATTGGCGAAAAAAGGGTGTGGCATCAATTTACTACGCCGAAATGAATAAGGCCTATATCCGTTTAGGTATAAAAACAGCGATATCAAATCAGCAGCTTGTAAGCAACCACGATGCTGTAGCCATGTGGAATAATTACGAAAACGAGCCTTACCTGCGCCGAAGCTTTTTTATGAAACAGCTTCAGTGATAAGGGTCTATTGTATTGCCATAAATAAATCAATTAATTACCTGAAATTTATATCGCCATGAGAATTCTTATTACCGGAGCCAGCGGATTTATTGGAAGTTTTTTAGTGGAAAAAGCATTGGAAAAAGGTTTTGAAACGTATGCCGGTATACGTAAATCGAGTAGCAAACAATATTTGCAGGATGAGCGTATTCATTTTATCGACCTGAATTACTCCGACCCCTGTTTATTGACTAGGCAACTGCGCGATTTTAAATGCGATCACGGTAAGTTCGACTATATTGTACATAATGCCGGCGTTACCAAAACCACTAAAAAAATAGATTTCGACCGGATTAATTTCGAGTTTACAAAAAACTTTGTTGACGCCTTGATTGATGCAGACATGGTTCCGCAAAAATTTGTGTACATGAGCAGCCTTTCGGCTTGGGGGCCGGGTGATGAAAAAACGCTTGCGCCTATCATGCTTTCCGATAAGCCTCATCCGAATACGGCCTATGGTATAAGTAAGTTAAAATCCGAAAAATATATTGAGGCACAGAGAGGTTTCCCGTTTATTTTCGCACGTCCTACAGGAGTGTACGGGCCGCGCGAAAAAGATTATTTTGTGTTTAACCAAACTGTAAAACGTGGCATTGAGCCGTCGATGGGCTTTAAACCGCAGTACCTTACCTTTATTTATGTACGCGACTTGGTACAATTTGTTTTTACAGCCATTGAAAGCCCGGTAATGCAACGCGGCTATTTTATTACCGACGGACATGTGTACACAAATAAAGAATATGCCGATATTGTTAAAAGGCATTTGCACAAAAAACGTACAATTAAAATAAAAGTCCCGCTATTTTTGGTAAAAGCTATTGCTGCAACCCTCGACACAGTAGTATGCGGTTGGTTTGGGAAATCGCCTACATTAAACCGCGACAAATACAATATTTTGAGCGCAATGAACTGGATATGCGAAATAGAGCCTTTACGCAGCGATTTTAATTTTAAAGCGGATTATGACCTCAACAGAGGTATGAAAGAGTCAATTGACTGGTATAAACAAGAGGGATGGTTATAATTATGAGTAAATTGATTCGGGAATTAGAGGATACCCTGCAATGGAATGAGCATAGCTGACCCTGTAAAATACTTTATAATTGGGCTGAGGATAAGGTTTTTAATAATGCTTGTTTAATTGATATCGAAAGTTATCAATTAAATCGTAACTTTACCTTGAGGAAATTTTGTTTTGAGTTGAAGAATCTTACTAAATATTTTTATCCGGTCGAACTTATAAGTTTTGCGTATATCCTGCTCACAGTAATATATATTGCTGTTTTTTCATATAAAATCGACAATGCGGCAACCTTGTTGCTAAACCGTATTTTAATAACTGGTTTATTGTTACTTATTGCGTTTATCGATACAAATAAAGAAAGTAAATTCCTTAACCTTGTACGTTATTTATTTGCTCCGATTCTGATAATTTACTGGTATCCTGAGACGTATTACATGAACGAATGCATTTTCTCAAATCTCGATCATTTATTTATTCAGGCCGACGAGTGGCTTTTCGGTTGCCAGCCTGCGCTCGAATTCAGTAAGCATTTCCCTTACAGGTGGTTCAGCGAACTGATGAGTTTCGGTTATTTTTCATACTACTTGATGATAGTTTTTATTGCATTTTATTTTTATGTAACCAATAAACCGGTCGAGCGCAAGGCATTATTTATTATATTATGCTCCTTCTTTATGTATTACATTATATTTATCATTTTGCCTGTGGTAGGCCCCCAGTTTTATTATCCCGAACCTGCGAACCAGGTTCCCAAAGGCTATTTTTTCCGCGAATTGCTGATGTTTATACAGTCGCATGGCGAAAAGCCTACCGGAGCCTTTCCCAGTTCGCACGTGGGCGTGTCATTGATATTTTTGATTATAATTTGCAAATATGCATGCCGTTATTTTGCATATTTTCTTCCCTTAGTTACTATATTGATTTTATCGACCGTTTACATCAAAGCACACTATGTAATTGATGTAATTGGCGGGTTTATTTCGGTTCCTCCTATTTACTGGCTAAGCGATAAGTGCTGGCAGTGGCTTGACAAGTAACATAGTCGGCTGAAAAGCAACACTTGATTATTCTTGAAAACCAGTAGGTCGATTTTTATGCCGAATTTAAAATAAAAAATCTTCATTACGTAAAAGCAGATGAAAAAATTAATAGTATTGACAGGAGCAGGCATTAGCGCCGAAAGCGGGATAAGTACCTTCCGCGATTCGGGAGGATTGTGGGAGCAATATGATGTGATGAAAGTTGCCAGTATCGAGGGCTGGTATGAGGACCCTCAGCTTGTACTTAAGTTTTATAACGAACGCCGCCGACAACTTGAAAGCGCAGAACCTAACATTGCCCATAAAATACTGGCCGATTTGCAACAATATTTTGATGTGCACATTGTTACCCAAAATGTTGATAATTTGCACGAGCGGGCAGGTAGCCGACAGGTAATGCATTTGCATGGCGAATTGACGAAGGTACGGAGTTCAAAAAACGAAAACTTAATTTCGGACATTGGCTATAAGGATGTCAATTGGGGTGATACAGCTTCGGACGGGAGCCAGTTACGCCCGCACATTGTATGGTTTGGCGAAGCCGTTCCGATGATTACCCCTGCTGCACAACTGGTTCTTTCGGCAGATATATTTGTAGTTATCGGCACATCGCTAAATGTTTATCCAGCAGCAGGATTGGTAAATTATGCAAGTGAAAAAATCCCTGTTTACCTGATCGATCCTAATGCGGTAAATTATTGCCGGGGACGTAATATCAACTTAATACAAGCCAAAGCAACCGATGGCGCAGCACAATTGAAAGAAATATTGTTAAAGAACTATGTGTAAGCTACTGTGTGACAGGGATATTTCTGTTAAAAAATGTAAATATTCGACAATGCATTTGGAGTAAAGATATTTTTATATACCTTTGCACCCGCAAAACTAATCGGAGTT
>JAISFN010000117.1 GCA_031263585.1 Prevotellaceae bacterium
CTTGTCTCATGAGACAGGACTTATCTCTCTTGGCACAGAACTTGTATATCTTGAGACAGAATCCCTGTCTCAAGGGGCAGGGCTTTTGTTTAACATCTTAAAATCATTATATTGAAAGATGCAATATATTAAAGACATACGCAAGATAAGAGAAATGAATTCCAGTTCGCGAATCCTTGTGCTGTTTTTGTATCTCGAGAAAATATTTCCGGTAAAATGGCCGTTTAAAATATTCCGCCGGCTCATCCAAAAAATGCACAACTGCGAGATTTATCCCGAATGTTTTGCGACCGTGAACAGCCTGCTCACGATACGGCTGCCGCATCCTTTTTTAATAATAATCCACAGAGACGCGCGGATTTATGATAATGTCACCATCTTCCAGGGCGTCACCATAGGCGTGGTGGAAAGGGACGACCGGGACGGCCTGATGCCGGTGATAGGAAATAACGTATACATTGGCTGTAAGGCCACTATCCTAAATGCAGCCATAGCCGACAACTGCGTAATCGGCGCGCACGCGCTCGTCCTGAAATCCGTCCCCGAACCTCAAACAGTTGTTGGTGTATGGAAATAGGACGCAAAGATGTGATTTGGAATTATGCCGCCACTTTCCTGAAAATTGGGGTAGGAATTATTCTCCTGCCTTTTATTCTGAGGGTTTTTCCTCCGGAAACGGTGGCCATCTGGAGCATTTTTACGACTGTGATAACGTTAACCAATTTGTTTGATTTCGGCTTTAATCCTTCATTTGCGCGAAATGTGACCTATGTGGTGAGCGGCGTCAAGGAGTTAAAGGTGACAGGATATAATATTGTGGAGCGCCACGACAGTGAGGTGGATTACAGCCTGTTCAAGGGACTTATTGGCGCCATGCGCTGGTTTTACGCCCGTATGGCGGGCATTCTTTTTATGCTCCTCGCGACAGCCGGAACGTACTATATTCATGCGGTTTTAAGAACTTATACGGGCAGTCATACGGAAGTGTATATGGCATGGGTGATTTTGGTAATTATCAATGCCTATTCGCTTTACACGATGTACTACGATTCGCTGATGCAGGGAAAGGGGTTAATTAAACGTTCCAAGCAGATTGATGTTATTGGGTATGCCGTGTACTTGACAGTGGCTGCAGGGCTGATTTTAATGCGGTTCAATTTAATTGCAATTGTGAGCGCGCAGGCGTTGATGGTGCTGATAAAACGGGTATTATCTTACCGGACAATTTATACTCCCGACTTCAGACAGCGTCTTCACAATATAAAAACCCAGTCGCGGAAAGCAATAATTAAGGCTATTTATCCGAATGCGTTGAAAATGGGGTTAAATGGTGTGGGCTGGTATCTCACCTCTTCCGCGCCCATGATTATCGGGTCGCTGTTTCTCCCGCTGAATACGGTCGCCTCCTATGGAATAACTTTGCAGGTTGTAATCATCATCCGGAACATGTCCTATGTCTATTATTTCACCTACCAACCGAAAATAATACAGGCGCGTACACAGGGCGATACCCACGTCATAAAAATGTTTTACCTGAAAAGTTGCCGGGTGCAATTATTTACTTTTATTGTTTGCGGATTGGCACTAATCTTTTTAGGCGACTGGGGATTGTTTTTGATAAAGAGTAAGACTCTTTTGCTTCCGGCACTTTTCATTATGGTAGCTCTACTTGTCTATTTCTTCGTATCAAATTACAGTATAGCAGAATTTGTTCTTTTGACAAAAAATGATGTTCTATTTTATAAAGCTTCTCTTGTTACAGGCGTAGTTACAATAATTTTGACTTTTGTATTGCTATGTTACACGAAATTGGGCGTTTGGAGCTTGATACTTGCTCCGGGCATTACTCAAGCTGCTTATTTAGATTGGAAATGGCCGGCTATGGTTGCAAAAGAATTAAGAATAAAAAAACAGGATGTTTATGAGAGTATTAAAGAAATATACAATAAGGTGAAAAATGTCATATAATCATTCTACATATAAAGCTTTCCTTATGAAAGTAGTGATAGTGGCTGTTTTCATACAGATAATCTTCACTAATTTATCATGGGACCAGTCCTTCCCGATGATAAAATATGTCGACGAGTTGATGGCGCTAACAGGAGCATTATATTTTACTTTTCATTTTAACAGGCTGCGCAGTTCTAAATCACTAAAACATTGTATTTTATTTTTAGGCATATATGCTTCTCTTGGGTTTTTATCCAACATTAATAATGCCACAAGCTTTTTACCTGCATGGGTACAACTTTTTTTAGACTTAAAAATTTTCGCCCTCGTTCTGTTGTTTTGTCACATAGGTAAAGATATCAATATAAGTAAGTGGATGATAAATTTTTCGAAAATAATTCTTTTATTTAATATTCCATTCTTAATTTTTCAGTTTTTAGACCCGAACGCCTATTTTTCTGTATTAGGCGGCAAACTGGAGGGAAGTGGTGGTCTGCAAATAGGCAGTCACATATACCAACGAGGAGCAGGTGTTTTTTGGCATCCATCGCAATTAGCGGTTTTTACCTGTTTTACCACATATGTATTTCTACAGTTAAAGGTAAAAAAAATATGGATAATATTGGCAAGCGCCCAATTGTTATGCACATTACAACGGCAGGAAATATTCACCCTGATTGTTGGTTTATTGTTGGCGAGCATGATATTTCCAACAGGAGAAAGGACAAAGATGCGGCCTGTCAAGATTCTTTTTTCAACGGTCTTGCTCGTGATTTTCGGCTATACTTTTGTGTCCATTTTCTCCGAGTCGTTGTCGGATTATGTATCAATGAATTTGTGGTCAGACGAGCCAAGAATGGTGTTTTTTGTAAACGCCTTTCCTTTGGCTACCGGCAATTTTCCGTTGGGCAGTGGATTGGGAACTTTCGGGGGATATTCGGCTTTTTTATTTGATTCTTCTCTTTACCAACGATTAGGTTTTGAGTATTATTACTGGTATAGAGAAGGTATATATATGACCGATACCTTTTATCCGCATATTTTAGCCGAATCAGGGTATATCGGCTGTATATGTTATGTGTTGTCTATTATCTATCTGTTCCGGTATTTATCCGAAAATCTCACAAAAGAAGGTAAAAAGGCGTGCTTTTTTTCATGTTTTTACCTGTTATTTTCTGCGCTAACGGCGCCTGTAATGAACGACGCTTTTTCAATTATCTTATTTAGCACAACGCCTTTTATGTTTAATAAAAACAGCACCCGGTTAAAAATTAAAATTTAATAAAAGATGAAAAAAAAAATGGCACAGGACTATGATCTCAACTATTTTCATCGTCGTGAATCTCGAAATGAGAAATTCTGGAATAGATTCGGTGGAAAACCGGATTTAAGGAATAAGGTTGTCCTTGACGTGGGCTGTGGACATGGAAGCATGTGCTTCTATATGGCGCAATCAGGAGCAAAAAAAGTGATAGGAGTGGATATTGATGCCGGCCGCATCTCTTTTGCGAAAAAATATCTTGAATTACATTATCCTCAATACGCAAAAGTGGTGGAATTTTATGACCTTGATCTGAAAAAGTACTCAAATCAACCGCAATTCGACTATATCATTTCAGTAGATTCTTTTGAACACATTATTGATTTACCGGGAATGATTGAAGAAATGAAATTAAGGTTAAAGCCCGGAGGCATAATTTACACCGGTTTCGGCCCGCTCTACAATGATTTTTATGGAGACCATAAACGCACAAAGTGTGGTATTCCGTGGGGGCATGTGATATGCTCCGACGAAAGAATTATAAAACGGTTGAATCGTCAGTCAATCGGTCAATCAATAACATCTATCTATGACCTTGGATTGAATAAACTGTCGTTATCCGATTATCGGAAAATTTTTC
>JAISFN010000118.1 GCA_031263585.1 Prevotellaceae bacterium
TATATTGCAACGGTTTTATTAATCATGGTCAATTTGTTGATTTGGGGATAAGCATCCCAAAGATAACTCATTGACCTTTTTTATTACATAACTTTATAGGTAGCAACTTGAATTAATTATTATCTTTGTGATTATACGCTATCAAAAAACATCGCAGAATTGAATACCATTACATTCATAATTTCTTGCTGGGTTACTGCCGTGCTTCTGGAAAAAACGGAGGCTATTTTTCGCCATTCAGCATATCGACAAGGTCATCGGAAATAATTATTTTGATAGGACATAAAATAGTGATTAATAATACATTTATATAGATTGATAGATTTTCAGAAGCCCTTAGATGGGGATTTGTTTATTATGGAAAAGGGCGTTGCCAATTATTCGCAACGCGAACTTGTATTGGTTGTCAGTTTTGTTTCCACCAAAAATATACGTGCGCAGAACTTAAAGGTTTTCAACTTGGTAACTTTGGACAGATATCCCCATACCGGCTGGTTCGGGACATTGTTGTGCGAGGATAAGGCTAAAGTTCTGGAATCAATAAAAATGATAGGCATCCAGCATTTGATGTGGCGCAATGTATCGCAATTAAGTGATGGCGAATTTCAACGCGCCATGATTGCCCGGACACTGGCACAGGATACTCCGATTATAATTCTTGATGAACTGACTGCTTTTCTGGATTTACCGAATAAATACGAGGTACTGCTTTTACTCCGCCGATTAGCCCGGGAACAAGCTAAAACTGTTATTTCTTCAACCTACGATTTGGGTATTGCTGTGCGTTTAGTCGGTAAAATATGGCTAATGGCCGACGAAGGATTACAACAGGGCGCTTCTGAAGATTTAGCCTTACAGGGATATTATGATAAGTTTCTCGAAAACACATTGTTATCTTTCTACCATACGAATGGTGGGGTTGATTTGGGAATCTGACCCACTAACGAGATCTGTATAAAAACCGATGGTGAAGCTTATTGGATAAAAAGAGCACTAACCTATTTAGATTTAAAAATTATACAAGATATTAAACCGAACATTTCGGTACTTGAAATTATTACAACCAATAATATTCAAAAATTCCAGATTACCTTCAACAATCAACAAACAGAATTTGTTAGTATTTACGATTTAGGTCGTTTCTTATTAAGTATTTGATTAGTCAATTCGTTTAACGTATTATGAACCTCGCTGAAAAAGAACTAAGTAATTGATAATAGTTAATAGTTAATGATTACTGGATATATAGCTAAATTGATTTTTATATGCTACGCAAGCTATTATTAGTCTTTAAACAAAGCTTCTCCAAAGTATCTCCGGTTGAATTTAGAAAATAATTCATCAGGATAATTGTGCATGAATTCAGGCTTTATCTTGCGATATGATTTTAATAGCGCTCTTTTAGCTTTACTTATCGAAAGGCGTACCCCGGGATGCTATCCGCCGACTTCATCTTCCAGAATTACTTCCTCCCGATGCAGGGAAATAAACTCCTTCGAATCGACATAGAAAGTAGATTTTTCCATTATTATTTCTATCAGGTATTTTTTTAATGGTTATTTTAAATTTTCATTTAACTGGTAGCCAGCTCAATTATTTTAGCAACGGCTGCATCAATTCCTTCTGTATTTTTTCCGCCAGCAGTAGCGTAGAACGATTGTCCGCCACCGCCACCATTAATTAGCTTTGCCGCTTTGTGGATAATGGCTGCAGCATTTTTACCTTGGGCAACAACACTATCGCTTAACATAAGTGTTAAAGTCGGTTTACCATCGTATATATTACCGGCTGCAAAAATCAAATCAGGCAATTCCCTCCTTAGCTGGTAAGCTAAATCTTTCATCATGTCGGGTGAAATTTGTAGATCCATTACAAATGGAATTACTTTTACACCGTTAATTTCTTCGGCAGTTTCAATCAATTCTTTTTTCACTTCCATAACACGCTGTGTTATCATATCTTCAAGCTGTTTCCGGAATTCGCTGTTTTCTTCAATAGTTTTCTTAATTGCCTGAAGCAGTGACGGGGTATTGTTGAAAATAGATTTAACCTGTTTCAACATTCCTATCCATTCGTATATTACATTTTCGGCCTTTTCACCCGTAACAGCTTCGATGCGGCGAACACCGGCCGATACAGCCCCCTCACTCAATATCTTAAAAAAGCCTATCTGTCCGGTCGATGCGGCGTGTGTACCGCCACACAATTCCACCGAATCGCCAAACCGGATTACCCTTACCGAGTCTCCGTATTTTTCACCGAAAAGCGCCATTGCTCCCATACCTTTCGCCTTTTCCATCGACACCTCGCGAAGCTCCGTTCTTGAGATATTGGCGCGGATAAGTTTATTTACAATCCGCTCTACCTGCTCTATTTCCTCATTGTTTACTTTCTGGAAATGCGAAAAGTCAAAACGTAAATAATTGGGACCAACGAACGAACCTTTTTGTTCAACATGCGTCCCCAATACTTTGCGCAAAGCATAATGCATCAAATGCGTTGCCGTATGATTATTTTCGGTCGCCAGGCGGTTTTTTAAACTGATATGGGCATGGAATCCAGACGAGGGATTTTCGGGCAGTTTCTCGGCCACATGGATAATTAAGTTATTTTCTTTCAGTGTATTAATTATATTAATTTGCTCGTCGGCCGACTCGATGTAACCCGAATCGCCTACCTGTCCTCCCGATTCGGCGTAGAACGGAGTTTTGTCAAATACCAATTGATATAAGGTTTTTCCTTTGGTTTTAACCGTACGGTAACGGGTTATTTCGATATCATAATCGTTATAATCGTACCCTACAAATAATGTTTGCGTTACAGGCTTTAACTCCACCCAATCGTCGGTTTCAATGGTGGAGGCATTTTGGCTGCGCTTTTTTTGTTTGGTAAGTTCCTTATCAAACTCTTTAAAGTCTACCTTCATTCCTTCTTCGGCAGCAATTAACTCAGTAAGGTCAATGGGGAAGCCGTAAGTATCGAACAAAACAAAGGCCGACTTACCGTCAATCAACGTTTCACTTTTCGATTTTTTCTTTTCAATTATACTGTCCAATAAACGAATACCGTTAGCTAACGTATGTAAAAAAGAGTTTTCCTCTTCAAAAATCACCCTTTCAATAAGCGTTTGCTGAGCCTTTAATTCGGGGAATGCATCGCCCATTTCATTTATCAATGTCGGTACAAACTTATAAATAACGGGTTCGTCGAAGTTTAAAAACGTATAACCGTAACGTACGGCACGGCGCAAAATACGGCGGATAACATAGCCTGCCTTAACATTCGAGGGTAATTGCCCGTCGGCAATCGAAAAGCTGATTGCGCGTAAATGGTCGGCAATAACACGCATGGCTACATCGGTTTGTGTATTTTCTCCATATTTTTTACCGGATAGTTCAGCTATCTTATTAATAACCGGCTGAAAAATATCGGTATCGTAATTACTTTTCTTAGCTTGTAACGCCATACACAAGCGCTCGAAGCCCATCCCCGTATCAACGTGCTTGGCAGGCAATAGCTCAAGGCTTTTATCCGCTTTGCGATTATATTGAATAAAAACAAGGTTCCATATTTCAATAACCAACGGATTACCCTTATTTACAAGGCTGGCTCCGTCAATTTTGGCACGTTCATCATCATCGCGCAGATCGATGTGTATCTCGCTGCACGGGCCACAGGGGCCAACTTCGCCCATTTCCCAAAAATTATCTTTTTTGTTGCCGAGTAAAATCCGGTTTTCGGGTAAAAATTGTTTCCAACATTCAAAAGCTTCGTTATCCCGTTCAACTCCGTCCTCTTCACTCCCTTCAAAAATAGTGGCATATAAATGACCGGGCTTCAATTTGTATATGGCAACAAGCAGTTCCCATGCCCATTCAATGGCTTCTTTTTTGAAATAATCGCCGAATGACCAGTTTCCCAACATTTCGAACATGGTATGGTGGTAAGTGTCGTATCCGACTTCTTCTAAGTCGTTATGTTTGCCCGACACCCGTAAACATTTCTGGGTATCGGCAATGCGTTTGAATTTTGCAGGCGTATTCCCTAAAAAAATATCCTTAAACTGGTTCATTCCGGCATTGGTAAACATTAAAGTAGGGTCGTTTTTCACTACCATTGGAGCCGACGGCACGATCTCGTGTCCCTTCGATTTAAAAAATTCCAAAAAGGTTTCACGCACTTGTTTTGAGTCCATATAACGAATAATTGACGAGTTATTTTATAAAAAATAAAATTAAAGGCGTAAAAGTAACGATTTTTTGCAGTAATTTATGTTTCATATACATTAAAAAGTATTATTTTTGTGAATCTAAAAACTAAATAGAACAAGCAAAGTAAAGTTTTGGCAAAAAGAAAACATCATTACAAATTTAATCCGGAAACCTTATCATTTGATATTATCCATACTTCGTTAGTTACACGTATCAAACGGATAGGGTACATGTTTCTGTTGGGCAGCGTTATTGCATTTGTATGGATTTTTGTGTATACCCTCTTTTTCGATACTCCTAAAGAAATGAAACTTACCGAGGCTAATAAAAACGTATTGGTTTCGTATGAAATACTTTTGAAAAAAATTGAGGAGAAAGAACGGATATTGAGAGAAATTGAAGAACGCGACAATAAAACATATCGGGCTGTTTTTGAAGAAGACCCTATCCCATCGTCTATACGGGATGCCGGGTTCGGAGGAGCCAACCGTTATGCTAAGTTCGAGGATATGGAAAATTCAAGAACTGTAATTGAGGCAACACGTTCGTTAGATATGCTTACTAAAAAAGCCTATATACAATCGAAATCTTTCGACAGGATAGCTTTGCTGGCTAAAGATAAAGAGAAAATGTTATTATCGATGCCTATCGGAGCTCCGTTAGATCAGGATAAAGTACGGTTATCCTCTTACTTTGGAGGGCGTAGCGATCCTTTCAACGGTAATTTTAAATTACACGATGGTATTGACCTTT
This sequence comes from Prevotellaceae bacterium, assembly GCA_031263585.1. Lineage (GTDB taxonomy): Bacteria > Bacteroidota > Bacteroidia > Bacteroidales > UBA932 > JAISFN01. Next base: position 4,965 of record JAISFN010000118.1, read on the forward strand.
CACCTCGTGGCGGCGGGGTTGGTTTACCGATTTATGCTGCAGGAGGCGGGATAGTAACCGAGGCACGTTTTTCAACCGGCGGATACGGTAATGTTGTATATATTGATCATGGTTACGGATACTCAACCCGTTATGGACACCTTAATTCGATAAGTGTAGCAGCAGGGCAAAAAATAAGACGTGGAGACAAAGTAGGTGAATTGGGAAATACAGGCAGATCGAAAGGCCCACACTTACATTACGAAGTAAGATTGAAAAATATCCCGTTAAACCCCTTAGATTATTTCGAAAATAAATTTAACGAAGAATCAAACGAACTACTTATTGACGAATTGCCGATTAGTGATAACTATTAATACATAATGGCAGCAAAATATCGATTTAATCCGGAGTTGCTTCAATTCGAAGGTGTACGCCCCAGCATAAAACGCACGGCTAAACGCGTTTTTATATTGCTGGTTACCAGTTTTTTGATTGCTGCCGCATACTATTTTGTGTATTCATTCTTTTTCGACACGCCCACCGAACGGGCTAAAAAGCGCGAAAATACAAACCTTAAAGCCCAATTAGCCGTTTTAAATGACAAATATATACAACTTGAAAAAGTGATAAACGATATATCAGTACGCGATACCAATATTTATCGTGCAATTTTTGAAGCAAGCCCTATGTCGGTCGATTTATTGGTATCAGTAGAAAATATCGGAAATTATAACGACATGGAAAGATACACCGACAAAGAAATAGCCGAGAGAACAAACACACACCTGTCGTACGTTATTAATCGGGCAAACAGGGAAGGTAAAATTATGAGAAACCTGATGTCGGCCCTTGAAGAAAAAAAGGAAGAGTTGAAATTTATCCCGTCAATACAACCTGTTGAAAATAAATCGCTGGCAGCAGCAGGCGCATCGGTAGGCATGCGTATAAATCCGTATTTTAAATCATTAAAACTACATACAGGTATGGACTTTGCTGTACCTGTAGGAACCGACGTAATAGCTACTGCCGATGGAACCGTTGAGGATGTACGCTATTCGTTAAAAGGCGCTGGTAACCGGATAATTATCGACCACGGTGAAAATACTTACGAAACCCGTTATTTATACCTGAACGAGGTTTATATAAAAAAAGGACAAAAAGTTAGCAGGGGACAGGTTATCGGTAAGGTAGGTAATTTGGGGATGACCGTACCCCATTTACATTACGAAGTAAGAAAGGACGGAAAAATTGCCGATCCGCTCAATTACTTTTTCATGGAGTTGAACCCGAAAGAATACGAACGTATTGTTGCTATATCGGTTAGCAATGGGCAATCGTTGGATTAGAGCCTGTTTATCTGTGTTGATTTGTTGATTCGATTATTCGTTTATTCAATTTTTGCTGGTATATTAGTTATTAGCATATGCAAGAATTTGCACATTACGCTGTGCTTAATACGCAATACTGTTTAACGCTTTACAATTTACTATTCGCCATTAACAAATCAACAAATTATTATAAATAGGATAATTTTGTTTATATTTGCACGTATAAAATTTATACTTATGCCTTATAAAGAACCTGTTATCGAAAAAGTTTTTTACACGATAGGAGAGGTTGCCGTTATGTTCGGCGAAAATACTTCACTTATCCGCTTTTGGTCGAATAAGTTCGAGGGCTTTATCAATCCGCATAAAAATAAAAAAGGGAATCGTCTTTTTACAAAAGAAGATATCGAAAATTTTAAAATTATCTATCATTTAGTGAAAGAAAAAGGAATGACGCTGGAAGGCGTTAAAAAACGAATGAGAGATAATATAGACGGTGAAAGCCATAATTTAGAAATTGTTAATACATTAACCTCGATACGCGAAATGTTGATTGAGGTAAAAGAAATGTTATAATTTTGCCTTGGCAAAAGTTATATGACAGTAAAGGAAATTGTTATTGAAATAGAAAAGTTAGCTCCAACCGCTTATCAGGAGTCATACGATAATACCGGGCTGACAGTGGGCGAATCCAATCAACAGGTTTCTGCAATCCTTTTATGTTTTGATGTTACCGAGGATATTGTTGACGAAGCCGTCGAGCGGGGAGCAAATCTTATCATATCCCATCATCCTGCTATATTTAACGGGTTAAAGCGGTTTAACAATAAAACCTCAACAGAGCGGATTATAATTAAATCAATCAAAAATAACATTGCGCTATATGCCGCACATACCAATTTGGATAGTGTATTTGGCGGAATAAGTTCACACTTAAGTGATAAGCTAGGGTTAATTAACCAGCAAATATTGGTTCCCAAGCAAAACGAGTTGGTAAAGCTTGTTACTTTTGTACCAGTAACGCATGCCGATACTGTGCGCAAGGCGTTATTCGATGCTCAAGCTGGGTACATAGGTAATTACGACTGTTGTAGCTATAATATCGAAGGTGACGGAACCTTCAGGGCAAATGAATGTGCGCATCCCTTTATAGGCAAAATGGGCGAAATACATACGGAACCCGAGATAAGGATTGAAACAATTGTAAAACGTTATTTATTAAATACCGCTGTTAGTGCGCTATTACAAGTACACCCCTACGAGGAAGTTGCTTACGATGTTTACCCCGTAGAGAATGTATTGCCGAATGTCGGCCTAGGCATTGTGGGTAATCTGCCTAAGCCTATGTATGTTATGGATTTTTTACAAATAGTGAAAAACACATTTCGGGTAAATTGTTTACGTTATAATAAATTGATTAATAAGACGATTTCGCGCGTGGCCGTATGCGGAGGAGCGGGGGCTTCGTTCATTAATAATGCCATACTGGCCAAAGCCGATATTTTTATAACCGGCGATTGTAAATACCACCAGTTTATTGATGCATCAGACGATATTGTGTTGGTAGATATCGGGCATTATGAAAGTGAATATTCTGCAATGGAAATTTTCAATGAAATTCTTAACAAAAAATTCCCTAATTTTGCCGTTTATCGGGCGGAAAAATCCCGTAACCCTATAAATTTTTTATAAATAAAATATTGAATAGTAATAGATAAGAAACAGAACAGACTAATGGCAACAAAAAAATCAGAAACTACCGAAACTACGAGATCCAAAAAATCGGCGGCAAAAAAAGCTCAGGAAGCGCTCGATTTACCTGAAATTTCGCAACGTGAAAAAGAAGATATTTTAATAGTAAAACTTTTAGCTAAAAGTCCTACATCTTCGGGCGATTCAACCGAAAATAAATTACGCATGCTATACGAAATGCAGCTGATTGATTCGGAAATTGATAAAATTAAAATATTAAGAGGCGAATTACCACTCGAAGTGCAGGATTTGGAAGACGAAATAGCCGGACTTGAAACACGAATGGCTAATTTCCAAACCGATATAAAGAAATTAGAGACCGATGTAACCCAGCGTAAAATTGATATTGAAAATTCGAAAGGACTTGTAAAAAAATACGAAGAACAACAAAAAAATGTACGTAATAACCGAGAGTTCGATTCGTTATCGAAAGAGATTGAATTCCAGGGTTTGGAGGTCGAATTAGCCGAAAAAAAAATAAAAGAGGCCAATGCCCAAATTAAAGAGCGTAAGCTACAGGTGGAAGATGCCAAAGGTTTAACCGCCGAACGTAAAACCGATTTAGAATTAAAGCAAAAAGAACTGGCCGATATTGTAACCGAAACATCGAAAGAAGAAACCGACTTGATTAATAAATCTATTGAATATCAGTCGTTAATGGAATCAAGATTGTTAATTGCTTATAGCCGGTTGCGTAAAAATGCTCAAAACGGTTTGGCTGTTGTACCCATACGCCGTGATGCCTGTGGCGGATGCTTTAATAAAATACCGCCCCAACGTCAAATGGACATTAAACTGAGTAAAAAAATTATTGTTTGCGAATATTGCGGACGTATATTAGTTGATTCCGATTATGTATGGATTTAATTGTATATCAATACAATATAAAAGCGTGGACAAATTATGTTTACGCTTTTTACATTTTAGCACGAATAAAATAAAAAAAGTGTAACCTTGATAAAATACTTGCGTCATAAAGGTGAAAAACAAAAAATGTTTCATTTAAAATGTAATTATCATGAATTTAGAATCGGTACTTATAGTAACAGTTATTTTTGCATCATTTTATGGCATAGTCGAATTGTTTGTACGCAAAAAAGAAAGGTTGAACATTATTGAAAAACTGGGAGATAAGTTGGATCCCACTATAATTGAGAATAAATTTGTCTTTCCGTCTTATAACTCCAGGGGCGGATTTACTACTTTAAAAATTGCCTGCCTGTTAATCGGTTTGGGTTTGGGCTTTTTAATCGGTACGCAATTAGATATTAATGTTATTTCGGATGTCCATATTAAAGGCTTGATAAACGAGCTGAGAGGAATAACTTATACGGCATTGGTACTTATTTTCGGTGGCTTGGGTTTGTTAATTTCGTTTTTAATCGAGCGTAATTCGATAAAGAAAAATAAAAAGTAGATTTTTAGGCTTGCTTTACGGGCGTGTAAATTAAAGGGTCGATCCCCTAACCGTTTTTTGCTTCACTGATATAAAGCATCACCATGGTTTTGTTGGTTTTACAATCGCCAAAATGAAATGTCCATTTTCCAAAAATGATTAAAGATATTTTTTTAGAAAAAGATGCCATTCACAATAAAAACAGTTTGCATATTAGAACAAAAAAAACAAAAGACGGCTATCTTCTTAGAAATAAAAAATTTATGGATGAAATAAAAGAATGCTGTAAAGATTTTAATGAAGTTTCAGTATCTTATGTGTACAATGGTAAAATCATTTCTGCAAAAGACGAAGTAAAACGAATGCTTAAATTAAGAGAGAAAAGAATACAAATTTTATCTGTTACACAAGACGAAAGAACAAAAGTTATCACTGTAAATTTCGCTGACAAGTAAGATTTATTTGAAAAGATTGAAAATACAGGCAGCCAGCAAATGCTGGCTGTTGTTTTAAAATGTTGCCGCTTTGTGGCAAAAAAGGGAAGCAATTTTTGCGGCTTCGCCACAAAGGGAAAAGGAAATAACAAGTACCATCGGGATGACTTGGCGCAAGTGGTGGTTGAACCGTACTCAATAATGTATTACGACGGCATGCGCGGCTTTAGCATCGAATATAACGTGCTGAACCTGTCGGCAAAATACGCAAGGGTGGCGACAGTATTGAACATATCTATTCGGCAAAGGGCGGGAAGCTGGCGAAAAAGAAGAATGGAGCCGTTGTAAACTACTACTGCGGCAACATGGCGTACAAAGCCGACCTTACGCCCGAATACGTGATACACCCCGAAGGGCTGGCGCTGTACAGCGGAGGCGCATACAGCTTCCAGTTTAACCTGATCGACCATCTGGGCAACGTACGCACCGTACTGAACGCCTCGGCTGCGGTACAGCAGGCCAACGATTATTTCCCTTTCGGCCTAACACATGCAACGGTTGCAAACATCGCTAAAAACAAATACCTTTACAACGGTAAAGAATTACAAAACGATGTTCTTGTTGATATTGCTTTCGACCAGCTGGACTACGGAGCGCTCTTTTACGACCCTGTGATCGGCAGATGGCATGTGGCAGACCCGTTGACCGAGAAGTACTTTTCTTTTAGTCCTTACAATTATTGTGGAAATGATCCGGTAAATCGAATTGATCCAACTGGAATGGATTGGTATCAAAACAATAAAACGAAGTATTACACCTGGTATGACGATAATAAAGAACGAGAAGGATACTCCTACATGGGGAAAATTGGTATTGTTCTCAAATTGTTCCATATAGGTAAGAACTCCTGTACAAAGTCTTTAGCACCTTCCATGTTGGGAGTTAAACTGTAGGCAAATTGCTCTAAACTGTCTTCCAATGAAATCAATTCGTTAGCAAAATCATCACGCTCCATACTTCTTTTTTTAAATGTTACAAATTTTCATTACTTAGTATTAACTTGCGCCGTTTTTTATTTTATGTTTAACCCAATAATAACTATTTAAATGAAAAAATTGAAACAACGAAGCAATTTTATATTTTGCTTCAACCATTGGACAAGAAAACCTTATGCGGCTTTCAACAGCATGAAAAAATGTTTTAAAATGGGTGTGGTATCGGTTTGCTATGCCATGATTGCGCTGGCATCGCAAGATGTTTTTGCACAAACCGATACATTAATTATGAATAAAACGGTAATACTGGATGAGGCTTCGGTTATGGTTATCCGGCAGCAGGTATACTCGGAGATGGCGCGTATTGTTACCGTAATTAACAAGGACGAAATTAAAAAAATGCCGGTACGCACATTGCAGGATTTACTCGAAAACATATCAAGCATCGACGTACGCAACAGAGGAGGTGAAGGAGTTCAGGCTGATGTCAGTATTCGTGGCGGCACATTCGATCAGGTTCTTATTTTACTTAACGGCATTAATATTACCGATCCCCAGACAGGACACCACAATTTAAACATACCTGTCGACCTTGCCAGCATTGACCGGATTGAGGTTTTACAAGGCCCGGGTTCCCGGATTTTAGGGCCTAATGCATTTAGCGGGGCTATTAATATTATTACCGGAAAAGCCAACACAAATAACATACAGTTAAAGCTAACCGGAGGCCAGCATGCCTACCTGGCACCTTTGGCAACAGCCAATTTACACCGTAATAATTTTGGGGCATATGCTACCGTATCGCACAGTCAATCCGACGGGTATATCTCAAACACCGATTTTAAAATCACCAACTATTACCTCCAGACTTATTATTCGAAAGAGAATTTGGGAAATTTCGAATTTCAGGGTTCATTCCAGAACAAAGCCTTCGGTTCAAACGGTTTTTACTCACCCGCCTACCCTGACCAGTTTGAACAATTACACACCTTTTTCGCCAGCCTGAAATGGAAAAAACAATTCAGCAAGTTGAATATTGAAACAGCGACTTATTGGCGCCGAAATTACGACTGTTATGAACTTATCCGCGACAGTGCTCTGGGGCGCAACTTTCATCGTACCGATGTTCAGGGAATACAGGCTTGCCTCAGTTATTTATCGATTATTGGCAAAACCATTGTCGGAACAAGTTACCGGCACGAGGAAGTTTTAAGCACCAGTTTGGGCAAGCCCTTATCCAAGCCTCACAATACCGGTTTTTACAGCAAGGTATCTTCCCGCCCTCAATATGTAAACGGCGATGCCCGCGACATTATCGATTATTACATCGACCACACGGTATATCTTTCCAAATTTTCGTTATCTACCGGTATTCTAGGCTCGTGGTCATCGGCTTATGATAACAACATATATGCTGGTGTTGATGCAAGCTACCGCTTGTCGGCTAATACCAAATTATATGCAGGAGTGAACCAATCGTTACGCTTGCCTACATACACCGAACTATACTATAAAAATGCAGGCTATATCGGGAATAGTGATATAAAACCCGAAAAAGCAATAACTTACGAAGGTGGGATTAAATATTCGCAATACTATTTTTCATCTTATTTATCAATATTTTACCGTAGAGGGGAAAACATTATTGACTGGATAAAATTAAACGAGGAGGACGACTGGAAAAGTCGTAACTTAACCCATGTAAATGCCTTAGGCATTGAAGTGTCCGGCAGCTATACCCCTCAAAACTCATGGGTTAAAAAACTACAACTAAGCGCCATGTGGCAAGACCTGAATAAAGACGCATCAAACTATATATCGAAATATGTACTTGATTATTTGAAATATAAAATTAACGCAGGCATCGATCATAATATATTCATTCCAAAATTAATAGCCTGCTGGCGGTTCAGCTATCAAAACCGTGAGGGAAGCTATGCCGATTTTAAATTGAAAACCGAAGTGCCTTACAAAGCCTTTGCCATAGTCAATTTAAAGTTGATGTACTCGGAGCCGGGCTACAACGTTTTTGTTGATATATCAAATTTATTTAACAAAAGCTATGTTGATATCTCCAACCTCGAACAGGCCAGATTTTGGCTAAAAGCAGGGATGCAAATTACAATTTTTTAAATACACTTTACGGTATCATGGGCGGGGTTGTATAGTTTATAACCCTGTCCATTTTTTAACACTCGCATTTGCATAATATTACAATAAACAATATTGGATGTTCAAAAAAGATAGTGGTAGCAATACATATCGATTAAATTATTTAATTTATAATTCTGGGATAGGTTAAATCCCCCGCCTTCAGGCGGAGAAAAATTATTACTTTTGGAATAAAAATACTCATGTAGAGTTACAAAAGCAGTTCTCCTACCCGTAATGACATAAAATATCATATCGTGTTGATTACCAAATAGAGGAAGCCGATCATAGAAGGCATTGTAGCCGATTGTATGCGAGAATTAGTTGGTCAAATCTGTCAGCAGAATGAAGTCTCAATAATCAAAGGTCACCTATCGAAGGATCATATCCATATATTGTTATCCTGTTCTCCAAGTTTAGCGGTAAGCCGTTTAGTTCAAAAGCTAAAAGGCGCGAGTTCCCATAAACTGTTTAGCAAGTTCGCTCACTCACGTAAACAATACTGGGAGCAACATTTATGGTCAAGAGTCTATTTTGTATCTAGCGCCGGCGCGATAACTGATGAAATCATCAAAAAGTATATTGAAAATCAGGAACCAACACAGCTAAATGATGATTTTTGTATCGGTTCATAGTTTTAACAGGCTTTCAGCCTCAATAGGACTTTGAGTCCGCAATACAATCCACCGCCTTTAGGCGTGTGGTACATTGAATTTCCATGTACCAATAGACTGCTTTTACAAAAATGTTGCATTGCCTAATTGAATCTGTGATATAATTAACTACTTTGTAATTGCAGGGCGTTTTTTTATTACTTTTGCCATGTTTTAAACCAAGTAAATTATAAATAAAGTATTTCAATAAAAAAAGTCAATCCCTTAATTTTGTAGTTATTAATAAACAAAATCAGATTGACTATGGTTACATAAACCGCTGCAATATACGTATTTTTTGATGATATTCTCAAATCGATGAAGCATAAAGAAGCAAATGAAAGAAAAACTACTACCGATGCAGGGATTATTACCGTAGCTTTGCTTGCCGCCCGGTATTTTGCCGACAACATAGAATCTTCCCTTAGTCTTGTCCGTTATACAAGTTTGATACCCAATATATTTAGCAAAAGCTGGGTTAACCGGAGATTGCATAAAATCGGAGAAGTTTTCAGCGAATTGTTC
>JAISFN010000183.1 GCA_031263585.1 Prevotellaceae bacterium
TGCCTAAGAAGATCCATGCCGTTACTCAAGCTGGTTTTTTGATTAAACTTATTATGTTCATTTGGGCGTACTCTTTCGATAAATTATACAAAATCTAATTAGCAACTTGAATTAATTAATATTTCTAATTTTATACGAGTTACAAAATAAATGTTTCTGAATAAAAGTACGTTCTTTCAATTATTTTATATTATTAATTATTTGCAAGTATCTTATTTATAAATATTTTCGAGTTTTAATAGTATAAACTAATTTCGCAGATGTACTAAACTAGAAAAAGTTATATATTGATTATTATTACATTTTTCGTTTTTATGCCGGAAAAATTTACTGAAAATTGAAAATAGAAATTTCGTAAAACCGATTCCGCATTGTTTATATTTTTCCGCCTGCCTTTTGCGGTCTTTCTCTTTTTCATATCGGCACAAATATCTATAATATTGAAAAGTATTCCTATTTTAACCCGTCTACTTTCCTATTTCAATCACTAATGCGTATTTTTGCTTGTGTTTTCTATGCAGGTTCGACTTGTGTTTCATTCAGGATATCCTCGGTCATAAAAAAATCGAAACAACGATAGGTTATCTTGAAGCTACCCGTAAGGCTTTAGCTATTAAAATGATTGATAATCCATATTTTAAAAAGTAAAAGGGGGAGCTTTCCTTGGCCTCATCCCCTCCTTTATTCACAATTTTACCCACCACTATGTACTGTAAATGTACATATATTTTTTTGAATTAATTACTTACTTGATAAAAAAACACTACTTTTATTTAACTTATTAATTATCAGTAAATAGTGAGAAATATTACTCAAATACCTTTAATCATAAAAGATTAAAATATTATATTTACAGAAGTTTTAGTTCAATGTATGAGTTCTCCTCAGAGTTTAAAAACTACATATACTACCATAATAATCTTAGAATTAAAGCTAAACTAAAAGGAATGAGTCCAGTACAATACCGAACTCATTCCATATAAATCTAAATATTAATCCGTTCAACTTTCAGGAGACACTTCAAACATTCGGGGCTTTTATTATTTTTGTGCTCAATTTGTTTTGAAAACTTGTACATTATTAAGTAATCGTAATGTAGTTGGTTATCTGCCGTTTCCTTCTTATAACTCCCAAAATCAAGGCAAGGTGGTTGTGGTTGTAACAGTTGACCAGGAAGGCAGGATAACAAAGGTTAATGCCCGTGCTCAAGGCTCTACAGTGCAAGCTGCAGCCTTATGGAAAGCAGCCGAGCAGGCTGCCATGAAAGCTCGTTTTAATATAAAACATGACGCATCTATTTCTTAAACAGGAATTATAACATATAACTTTATTGAACACTAATTATTATGAAAAAATTATTACTTCTTTTACGCTTAATATTTTTCACTTCACAACACAAATCATCATTGCATTATAAAACAACTATATACAATTTTCAGATATCAATCATACAATGAATGCATCAGTATCTCCACTCATACTATATATCGAAACCGGAAGTGATATTTGTTCGGTGATCTTATCGTCGGGTAATTCGCTGCTGGCGATAAAGGAAAGTGATAACAGCCGGGCACATGCCCAACTATTATCTGTTTTTATTGATGAAATAATAAAGGAGAACAAGTTGAACTATTCCGATTTAAATGCAATAGCCGTAAGCAAGGGCCCCGGTTCATATACAGGGTTGCGCATAGGGGTTGCTACGGCCAAAGGCATTTGTTTCGGTTTAGCTATCCCGTTAATAGCTATCGACAGTCTGTTAAGTCTTACCCGTATTTACTTGCAAAAATACGCCGGAGAAACCGATGTAATTTATTGCCCCATGATTGATGCCCGGAGAATGGAAGTATATACCGCCTTATTCGACAAAAACACTCGGCGGATCGGCGATACGCGAGCCCTGATAGTAGATGAAAACAGCTTTGCCGGAGTGCTGGAAAATAACAAAATGGTTTTTTTTGGCGATGGGGCCGAAAAATGCAAGGATGTTATAAAACATCCCAATGCTGTTTTTGCAGATGCTATTCGGCTATCGGCCATGGGGATGGTTGATGAAGCCACACAATTATACCAAAACAAACAATTTGAGGATGTTGCCTATTTCGAGCCTTTTTACTTAAAAGACTTTGTAGTTACTCAGTCAGAAAAGAAAGTACTGTAAATCTACGTACAATATGAATAATTAGCCCTTTAAAAATATTTTAGGGGACTGTGATTAAACAGAATTACGTGCGTCAAATTAAACAATCACACGCCTAAAGAAGCGGTGGGTTATGTAACGGACTAAAAATCTTGTTAAGGATAAAACCATTTTAAGCTAAAGACTGTTGGTCATCTTAAGAGCCAATGCAAAAATCGTCATCTGGCAAATATTGGCCTTGATTATCAGGTGATTTCATCAGTCTGTTTGCCATTATGATAGAATATGTGAACAGGTTTTACTTATTTGTTTACCTGTATTTTCATAACAAATAAAGCTCTCTGCCTGAAGGCGGGGGATTTCACACATCCCAGAATTGTAAATTAAATACCGTTTGACATAGTTTTGCTTTGAAACTTAAATTTTATAATACCTTAACCCCTGCAATGGATATTTAACATATCTTTGTATTAGTCATTATATATCAATATAAAATATAAGTTATGAATTATCAAAAATTTATTATCAGTATGTTATTAGCATTTGCTGTTGCTTTTGCCGTAAGCTGCGACGAAGGTAAACCCAAGACGAGTGATTCCGTTCTTATTCCGGTAGAAGATTTTTTCAAAAATCCTGAAAAATCAAGTTACCAGATTTCGCCCGACGGCAAGTATTTTTCGTTCAAAGCGCCTTACCAAAGCCGCATGAACATTTTTGTTCAGGAAATTGGCAAGGATTCGGCAGTGCGTCTTACCAGCGAAACCGAACGCAATGTTTCAGGATATTTCTGGGCAAACAATAATCGTATTCTATTTTTAAAAGATACGGGCGGCGATGAAAATTTCCAATTATATGGTGTCGATATTGATGGATCGAACCTGAAAGGTTTAACAGTCTTCCCAAAGGTACGTACTCAAATTATTGATAATTTAGAAGATATTGAAAACGAGGTAATAATAGGGCTAAACAAGCGCAACCCACAGGTATTCGACCCTTACCGTTTGAACATTGTAACGGGCGAGATGAGCCAACTGGCCGAAAATCCCGGCAATATACAGGGCTGGATGACCGACCACGACGGTAAATTACGTGTTGCCCTTGCTATGGATATTGTTGACCAGATTCTTTTATACCGCGAAAAAGAAAACGATGAATTTAAACCGATATTGGTAACCAGCTTTAAAGAGTCGTTAAGCCCGATGTTTTTCACTTTCGATAACAAGCACTTATACGCATCCTCGAATCTTGGCCGTGATAAAAGCGCTCTTGTTAAATTCGATCCCGCTACTGGAAAAGAAATGGAAGTATTGTATGAAAATTCAGACTATGATATCGGCAATGCATCGTATTCACGTGCTCGAAAAGTTCTTGAAGCCGTTAGCTGGACAGGCCACCAATATACCGGCCGCCATTATTTCGACAACGAATACAAGGCCATGCGGGAAAAATTAGAGTCGAAATTATCCGGTTACCAAGTTTCCATAGCATCAGCAACGAAAGACGAAACCCGGATGATTATACGTACTTACACCGACAAATCGCTGGGAGCTTATTATTACTATGACAGCAACACCGATGAGCTGAAGAAAATAGCCGATATCAGTCCATGGCTTAACGAAAACGAAATGAATGCCATAAACTGTGTTAGCTACAATACACGCGATGGCCTTAAAATTGAAGCTTATTTAACGTTGCCTAAAGGATATACAATGGAAACGGCCAAAAATCTTCCGGTAGTAGTTAATGTACATGGTGGCCCTTGGGCCCGCGACACATGGGGGTTCAACTCCGAAGTTCAGTTCTTAGCCAGCCGCGGTTATGCTGTTTTTCAGTTGAATTTCCGCGGTTCGACGGGTTTCGGTAAAAAATTCTGGGAGTCATCATTTAAGCAATGGGGCTTATCTATGCAGGATGATATTACAGATGGTGTTAACTGGCTGATTGAAAAAGGTATTGCCGATCCTAAATGCGTTGCCATATATGGCGGCAGCTATGGAGGTTACGCAACCCTGGCCGGCTTAACTCTTACTCCCGATTTATATGCTTGCGGAGTTGATTATGTGGGTGTATCAAACCTGTTTACGTTTATGAAAACTATTCCCCCATACTGGAAACCGATGCTGGATATGCTGTACGAAATGGTTGGCGATCCTGTTGCCGACAGCTTGCAATTAGCTAAAACTTCGCCCGCATTAAACGCCGATAAAATAAAAGCCCCGCTATTTATTGCGCAAGGCGCCAACGACCCGCGCGTGAATAAGGCCGAATCGGATCAGATGGTTGAAGCGTTGAAAAAACGCAATATCAAGGTTGAATACATGGTAAAAGATAATGAAGGGCACGGATTTCATAACGAAGAAAACCAATTTGATTTTTACCATGCTATGGAAAAATTCCTGGCCGAGCATTTAAAACCTCAAAATAAATAGTAATATGCTTTAGCTACTCTCCTATTAGCACATGCAAATCAATAAATACATGGGCAAGGGTAATTCCTTGTCTATGTGTTTTTAATGGATATTGTACAATGCTATGTAATTTGAGATTATAGATCTTAAAATTTTAAACTATTGATAATATGATGAATATCAGCAATATTTATGTAAATACTTATTGAACTTTATATAAGTAGCTGAAATAAATTATTGTCGCATTTGTAAAATTATAAAATACTTATTGTTTGACAATTAAAATAATATTCAAGCTGTAATAATCAATTTACAATACTTGGTATGTTTATAAATCAAGTTTTAACAAACAAATTAATTAACTTTACTATTAGTAAACCATCTAAATTAATTAAAACAAAAATATAAATGCTAAAAAATGAGAAAGATTAAACGAGTTGGTGTATTAACTTCGGGTGGTGATGCCCCCGGTATGAATGCTGCCATACGTGCCGTAACCCGTGCCGGAATTAATAATGGTATGGAGGTATTCGGTATACGTATGGGCTATCAGGGTATGATTGAAGGTGAGATATTCCGGATGGATTCGCAACATGTAAGCGGTATTATCCAAACCGGCGGTACGTTTTTGCAAACTGCCCGCTGTAAAGAATTTTATACACCCGAAGGGAGGCAAATAGCATACGAACAATTAAAAAAGCATAATATCGACGCAGTTGTAGTTATCGGTGGCGACGGCTCGTTTACCGGTGCAAACCTTATGGCGCACGAAACCGATATGGTTTTTATTGGCATACCCGGTACGATTGATAATGACTTGTATGGAACCGATTATACTATAGGGTACGATACCGCATTGAATACAGTTGTACAGGCTGTTGATAAAATACGCGACACGGCTAGTTCGCATAATCGTATATTTTTTGTTGAGGTAATGGGGCGCGAGGCCGGTTTTATTGCTATTAACAGCTGTATTGCTTGTGGCGCCGAAGTTGCCATAATACCCGAAGAACACAATCAACTCGAAAAAGTACGTAAATTTTTGAACGAACGTGCCAGTAAAAATAAATCGAGCATTATACTGGTTGCTGAAGGATCCAAAGAAGGCAGCGCCATGGAAATAGCCGATATGATTAAACCCGAATTTCCGCAATTTGATATTCGCGTATCCATATTAGGACACATGCAGCGCGGCGGCTCTCCCTCGGCCAAAGACCGGATAACAGCCAGTTTGATGGGTGTGGCAGCTATTGAGGCTTTGCTCGACAATCAGAAAAGCCTGATGATTGGCTGGATGAACGAAAAAATTGTACATGTACCGCTCAGCAAAACAGTGAAAATGCACAAAACTATACCGCACGATTATGTAGAACTGGCCGAAAGTATCGGTACATTTTTACCCAAAGGCATTAAAAAGAACCATATTAATTGAAAATAGCATCATGTATTAAGATATGCCATATGCGATGTGTTAAAAATTGCAATATGCTGTAAGCAATACACATATCCTTTTTCACGATTAACTATTAATAAAAATGAACATCATACATTGCATTTTTCCCGGCAATTATTTTTACAGTTGCATGCTCTACACAAAACTAAATGGTGCTGCAAGCCAGTAAGTTTGAAAAGGAACTGAAGTTGGTTGCAAACGCCGTTTTGTTGGATGTACGTACAACAGACGAGTTTTTAACAACGGACATATCGAAGGGGCTATTAATATTGATTATAAGGTGATGGTTTTATAATGCTTGTCGATGAACTAGATAAAAGTAAAACATACGCTATACATTGCAAAAGTAGCGGGTACAGCGCTTCCGCTGCCAAACAAACGAGCGAAGCCGGTTTTACCCATATCCTGAACTGAAAGGAGGAATTACTATATAGATAAAGAAGGGAAAGGAAGTTACTGTAAGCGCTCAATAATTCGTTCGGCCGTAAAAGTATTTTTTTCAGCTGGTAAAGTATACATCAGAGTTTATGTAGATTAAAGATATAAAGACAAAAGAGCAAAGACTAAGAACCTATTTAAGCTTTATAGCTAAAAAATCTTATTAACTGTGAAAACTCTTAGTGATTATTGACTTATTCGTAATTTTCTATTTGCTTTTAAATTATTTTCGAAGGTGTGAGTAAGAGGTTATCTCGTTACAGATCCGTTACCTATTCTGAATTATAGCTAAGCTAAATTGTTGATTAAGAAATAAATAATCTAAAAGCATAGTTTTGTTGCCAAACCGTTACTTGTCCATAAAGTGCAATCAGATGCTGATGTATTAATTGTCAGTACTTGGCGCAATTCGCCATAACGTCTTGTAATTCAAAGTGAATTAATTTTGTATCATTAAAACTTTGAGCGATGAGAAGTGCTTTTAAAACCCTATTCTATCCTAAGAAAAACGCTCCTAAACCTGATAGAATCGTTCCTGTAATGTACTATATACCAATAGACTATAGTATTGCACAATTTAGTAGTAAAGTAAGTGTCTCGTTGGATTTATGGGATATGAAAGCAAACAAGGATAAAGCTAAGAATATCAATATATTAACATAAAGCTGGGGGAAAATCAAAGCTGTTATCAGGAATCAATGCTAAGAGACGGATTTACAACTGCCGAAAAAATATAAAATGTGTATTTAGGGTTGGATGTGAAACAGCATACCTTAATGGCTTTGTTTGAAAACCACAATCAGGAACTTGCCCAGAAAGTTAGGGTAACACGTTCAAAAAATACTTATGAGGCATACGTGGCTGTCTATAATAATCTATCTCGATTCTTACCGAAATACTACAAACGCAATGATATATCTCTTAAAGAACTGGATGCTATTTTTATCAGGGATTTTGAACGAAATCTAAGAGCAGAACGCAAATATACTACAAACGGAATTAATGCCTACATGACTATACTTAAACACGTTGTATCCAAAGCCTGTATATCAGGAGTATTATATAGTAATCCGATAGCCCTTTATAAAACAAGGCATATCCAAAGGAACAGGGGATTTTTGAACAATGAAGAATTACAACAGATAATGAATGTGAAATTCAAAAAAGCAAGCCACGAGTTAATCAGGGATTTGTTTATCTTTTCGAGTTTCACAGGGTTGTCATACATTGATGTTAAGAATCTGACAATAGATAAGATTAGGAAATCTTTTGACGGTCATTTGTGGATTATCACGCGCCGACAGAAAACGAATACCGATTCCAGCATCAGGCTATTGGAAGTCCCCAAGCGAATGATAGAAAAAGTATAAGGGCTATACGAGAGACAACCGGATTTTCCCTGTTCCGAGCAACAGCGCATGTAATAATATCCTGAAAAAGATAGCCGAGCAATGCGGAATCAAAACACGACCCACCTATCACAGGCTTAGACATACGTTCAGAACTTTATTGACTATTTAACAGGAAGTTCCAATTGAAACCTTCAGCCGAATGATGGGGTATACCAATATTAAAACGACACAGATTTATGCCAAAATAACGAAAGAAAAAATCAGTCAGGATATGGAAATTCTTTCCCATAAGTTGGAAAGTCAGGAAAAGCAGATTACAGAAAAGATATAAAATATGAGTTTGCAATCAATTTCATAGAAGATTAGATAGGAGTTATGTTAGTATTAGTCATTTTTGTACCTTTGCAGAAGAGCTAAATCTGTAGTAAAATAGGCTGTATTTTAGTAAAAAGTATAAGACGTGAGATCTAAATGTACAAAGCATATAACATACAAAAGTTTATAGTATTTGCAATTTCATTATTGTGTATAGTGGGGTGCGGTGATAGACATTCAAGAGAAATTATATCAAAAGCCACATTATTAGCACCTCAAAATCCAGACAGTGCTCTTTCAGAGATAAACAAAATCATTTCACCCAATAATTTACCTATCGGTCTTTTAGCAGATTATGGTTGGATACAGGCTTATGCACACGATAAAATAGGATGGTCGATGATAGACGATTCTTTGATTGTTAAATCTGTGGATTACTATGAGATAAATGACGATAAAGATAAACTTCCTTTTGCTTATGAATTAGTTGCAAAATATTATCTTTCAAATAATAATAATCAAAAAGCAACAGAAATATACGACAAGGGCTTGCTTTATTCTAAACAATCAGGAGATTCAAGTCAAATAGCTGAATTTTACTTTAACAAGGGCGTATTATACAGAAATATCAATAATATTGATGAGGCAACATACAATTTTCGTCAAAGTATAAATTATAACAGCACTTCAAAGTCATATTTTATGCTTGCCTTGTGCGAGAGTAGAGAAAAAAGATTTGAAGCTATGGATAAGAATTTTGAGATAGCTGTAGAAAAAGTGCTTTCTCAGGAGAAAGACACATTGCAAGCGGCACACTATCTTAGAAATTACGCACAAATACTGAAGAAACAGAGAAAATATAAGGAAGCTATCGAAAAAATCCGGTTTACTCAGTACTTGTCAGATTATTACAAGAATAATTTCATGAATCACATTGTGATGGCTGAAATATATCTGTCATTAAACAATCTTGATTCTGCAAAATATTATTTAAATCGAGCTGAAAATTCTCGTTTCAATCGGAGTTTCGAAACGGATACCCATGTTTATATGGATACGGAAAATCAGTTGGCATTATTGAGGGGAACCATAAACTATGTTGACAAAGGAATTGTTGATAATTCTGCAATTGGAAGATTTAATGACTCTGTATTCTCCTCAATGATTGATAAAGAGAAAGTACTTCTATCCAAAAGAACATCACAGTCTTTATTGGAACGGAAAAATTTCCAATTATTGATCTATCAACAGAAAACTATATTTGGAATTATAATCGGCGGATTATTGGTTATTATAATAATATTTCTTTTATTTCTCTATCTGCGCAACAAAAAACGACAACTTGCCGATGCGGAAGGCAGAATAGAAACATTATCCCGATTGGTTGGAGAAACATCAAATATAGAGGTTGAGAATAATATTTTTTTCAAAAAGATACTTTTACAACAACTTGGTATTATCCGTATCATTGCGCAGGCTCCAACGGAATCAAATCAAGAGCTTATTCGCCAAATGACCCGAATAACAAATAAGGATGTTTCTGTAGATACGCTGCTTGACTGGAGTACCCTTTATCAAGTAATTGATTCCATCTATGATGGATTTTATTCCAAGCTAAATAAGATGCATAGATCACTACTTAGCGAGAAAGAAATTCAACTTTGTTGTCTTTTGTGTGCCGGTTTTTCATCCAAAGAAATAAGCGTGGTAACACAACAGAGTATTCCTACGATATATCAACGCAAAACCTCAATTAGGAAAAAGATAAAAATGGACGAAGCGGAAGATATTATTTCTAATTTGAAAAATAATTTTCCGAATTCAGAACCAGTATAGGGATAAAATAGCAAATATAAACTTTTTATCGACAACTCCCTTGCAATGCGATAATTGTTAGGGCATTATTTCCCTGTGTTCAGGCTAGAAAAAGGCCGATATAGATAGATTCAGGTGACTTGGAGATGTAATTTTGCAGTGAAATCAAAAAATATCTCAAGTCATGAAAGCAAAGAAAAATTTTAAGTCGCTACTCTCTATTCTTGTTATTCTTGTCTTTTTTGTAGCAATTATCTTTAGTTTGCCGTGTAAAGCACAAGTTGATAGTAAAAGCAAGTCTGATCCAGAACTCAATGCTTTTATTTCCTACATTTCAGAATACGGACACGATCCTGTAAATTATGTAGTAGATAAATTCAGGGATCATTATGTAGTTGCTTTGGGTGAAGATCACTGGGTAAAAGACCCTTATATATTTCTGTGTGATCTCCTAAATGCCATAGAGGAAAGAGAGGACTCCATAGCTATTAATGTGTTGGCTTGGGAATCCGGCAACTCGATAGATCAGAAATTGGCGGACGAATTTACTAATTCGCCTGTTTATAGGGAAGATCTGGCGATAAAGATATTACAGCATACGGCTGACACATACGGTTGGCCTTATCAGGAGGCTATAAATGTTTTTAAAACCGTTTGGGAAATCAATAAAGAAAAACCAAAGTCCCAACGGATAAGAATACTCCTTCTCGACCCCCCATATATGATCCCATATATGAATAAAGAAAAATTCGATTATACATGTCCCCGGGATGTATCTATGATGAACCTCATTCAGGATTGCATTTTACAGAAACAACGTGTACTTTTTTACGCAGGGCTTAGACATACAAGAAAGAGTATTAGCGGTAGTTATATGGAACGCTGGAATATGTACTATAATAACCATTCGGTAGGTTTTTTATTGAAAACCCTCTACCCCGACATGGTGTTTACCATTAAGCTCTGGGGCGGATTAATGGGTAGTAATGGATATATTGTCATTCCTGAACCAAAAAAATGGGAGAGGGTGTATAACGGAAAAATAGACGAGGCGTTTAAAGCAAATGGAAATAAGCCCGTAGCGTTTGACATTGACAAACCGCCTTTCTCAGAAATAACGGTAGTAAAGTTTTATAAAATTTCGGAAGAAACTTTAAGTCGAGGAGAAGATAGGTCTTTAGGTTGTCCATATAACAAGAATATTCTATTGGAAGACGATATAGACGGAATTATATTTTTTAAGCCGGTGGAAGAATTTAGTGGAGCAACTGTTTATGGCAAATTCTTCGATGATGAATTTATGAAACTAATTGAAAAACGGACAGATGGTAAAGTGAAGACCCGGAAAGACGTTTTTGAGTATATAAAAGACCAACACCCTATCTTGGGTGAGAGTCTTGATAAATTAATTGAGAAAGAATAATTTTTAAAAACCCTAGTGATCTATCGTATAACTTTATGTCAAAATGGGAATTAACAGACAAACGCATATATCAGCTACTAAAATACTCGTACCAAATAGGCAAATCCATTGTAGAAAATATGACTTCCGCATACTTGGAATTTGTGGAGGAATTATTTGTTTATCTGAATGAGGGGAGGGATTATAAAAGTTCGGGCGTGTAAATTTAACTGTGTCAAATACTTTTTCTTCTCTATCACTTAGGATCTCTTTATGTCCATTGCTTACAATGGGTAATGTCAATCCTGAGCTTTGTTGGTAAAAACAATTAGGAGTCGATCCCCTAATCGTTTTTTTGTATAATAGTCTAAAGTTTCACCATCGCTTTGTTGGTTTTCAGGACAATCGCAGCAAAATCTCATCTATTTTATAAATATCTGATTATAAAAATATTGTAATTTCATTCATTTTGTTTGGATAGATAATAGTAAGGTGGTGAGGTAAAAAGCATGCTGATGTAATCTTTTTATATATCGCTCATTATAATCAAATTTAAAAACTCTATATCGTTGTTATTTAGAACAATTACAAGCAATAGAATTGTAAATGACTGATTATATGATATTTTTTAAATTAAATATTTTGTTTTGATGATTTAATAAATATTAAATTCGCTTTTACATGATTGGATGCCAATAAATTGATGCAACATACTTTTTGAAACATCACCAATAGTAGAAATATCATTTT
>JAISFN010000008.1 GCA_031263585.1 Prevotellaceae bacterium
TCGGGACTTTTCGTTTAAACTTGAGGCTGCCTATTAATGGGCGCCAATCAAAACCGTATAGCCCAGAAATATTTAATAAAGTTCTAAAAAAAATGGACATTTCATTTTGGCGATTATAGATTGGGTTTAAAAGAAAAGCATGGAATCCACACAGTTCCGGCATAGAGGCACCGGTATGCCCATTTTGCGAAACAGGTAAGTCCCTAATGTTTGTAATTGAAGATGGTATCACGTATTGCGATATACGATTTTTTTAATGTACTAATTTACCGATATGCGAATAAGCGAATCAATAAATCAGTACATTGACACATAGTTACATTTTAAAACAAGGTCAGCTGCAAATTCTGCTGATGTATTGTTTTCGACTGTAAGTGTCGGCGTATAAGCGCTGGCGGAACACTTGAAAATGACACAGGTAGCTCGCGGGTTGTAATAAAAAACTTGGCGCGGTTTAAGGCAACCCCCATACGTTTTAAATGTGCCAGCGTGATATGCCCAAAACGGCGATTGTTAACAATCAGTTTAGCTGATCGCACACCGATGCCCGGAATTCGTAAAATCATTTCGTAATCCGCTTTG
Organism: Prevotellaceae bacterium; assembly: GCA_031263585.1. Taxonomy (GTDB): domain Bacteria; phylum Bacteroidota; class Bacteroidia; order Bacteroidales; family UBA932; genus JAISFN01. The sequence goes on from JAISFN010000008.1 coordinate 583, forward strand.
TTTAAGTCGATAGGAAATAAATACGGGTGACGCAGTGCATAAGCTAGTTTCGGGTCGATTTCGTTATCAAGGTATGGGTTATCGTTATCAAGTATTTCATCACCTTTAAATTCGTAAAACCGTATAAGCCAGTCGGCCTGATAAAGCCGATGTTCTCGCAGTAGCGGAGCTTGTTTTAATGTCGGCAGGCGTTTGTCGTTTTCATTTACCGGAATAAATCCCGAATAATATACGCGCTTCAATTGCTGTACGTTGTAAAAACTCGAAGCCAGATGAATAATCTGTTTGTCGTTATCGGGTGTTGCCCCTACGATAAGCTGTGTACTTTGCCCTGCCGGAATAAAATCGGGTGATTTCCGGTGTTTCTTTTTCGCCTCCTTATACTCAAGTATCGAACTGTTTAACTGGTTCATAGACCGGTAAATGTCCGTATAATTCTTCTCGGGCGCCAGCAGTACTAGGTTATTTTCGGAAGGTATTTCAATGTTTACACTCATACGGTCGGCATACAGGCCAGCCTCGTGTACCAGTTCTGGGCTTGCACCCGGTATGGCTTTCAGGTGAATATACCCGCCGAAACGGTGCTGGTTCCGCAGTATTTTAGCTACACGCAGCAATGCCTCCATGGTATAATCGGGATTACGGATAACCCCCGAACTCAAAAACAAACCTTCGATGTAATTGCGTCTGTAAAAATTAATGATCAAATCCACTAACTCACTTACTTTCATCGTTACTCGCGGAATATCGTTGCTGCGCCGATTTATGCAGTAGGCGCAATCGTATATGCAAACGTTGGTAAGCAGTACTTTAAGCAGGGATATGCAACGCCCGTCCTCGGTAAACGAATGGCAGCAACCGGTAGGAGTGGCATTACCCATCCCTTTACCCATGTTACGGCGTTTACTCCCGCTTGATGAACAAGATACATCGTATTTTGCCGAGTCGGCGAGTATTTGCAATTTATTCATTACTCTGTCATTCATAGCCATACGCCTTTAATCGGGATTTGCTTTTGCTTGCAAGATACAGAATATTTTCAAATTCAGTCATTATTTTGCTAATATTATTAGCAAAATGCTTATATTTGTATCCACATGTTTTAATGAGATATGATTACTTTTACATTTAAGTATAGATTTTAGAATCAAGATACGAGACTCAAAACTTTATATAAATAGAAATTATTAATACTTAAAATCAGCTAACTATGACAAAAGAAGAATTTATTAAACACGCTGGACAATTTATCAAAAAATGCTCTATTGTAACAGTAGCCTCAATTAATGAAAACGGTTATCCGAGGGCAGTACCTTTAGCAAAACTTAAATCGGACGGTATCGATAGCATTTGGTTTTCGACAGGAGCCGGTTCAGCTAAGGTGAAACATTTTAAGACTAATGCAAAAGCAAGTGCATCATTTTACAATGAGAACGATAACGTAGCTTTAACCGGTAAAATGGAAGTTTTAACAGACAATGCATCAAAAAAAGAGCTTTGGCAGGATTGGATGAAAGAACATTTTCCCGGAGGAATGGAAGATCCCGAATACGTGGTTTTAAAATTTACCGCGGAAGAAATGACAGCGTGGATAAATACAGAATTTATACATACTGCACTGTAAACGAATCTAAAAGAATATGCTAATGTGACAATGCGCTGATTTGACAATGTGTTAATTGCAAATACTAAAGTGCGATATGCGTATTGTAATTTTTCGCATATCTGCAAATTATCACATTAAAAAACTGTTATAATAGCAACCGGATTAAATATCAGGTTATTTGTTCGAAGTTTTTATTTGTGAGAGGCTGCTCCTAAAGTATTTTACCTTGCCATTCCAAACACGTTAGTGAAGAATCTAATTCGTTTGACAATTGAGATTTTTCGCTTTGCTCAGGACGACAGGAATAAGTTAAAATATAGTTTTTGGACAGCCTCTTTGTTTCATCATTTACTCACAAAAGGTTTAATTCCTCGAAGCTCTGCTTCGTAAAAAGTTTTATCATTGCATTTATGAGTACTTAAATTCATAAAAGTCACAATGTATCAGTCTTACTATAGCATTTTGTCTGTCCTGCAAAATATCGGCGCATTGTCTTTACAGAAAGTATAGACAGTAGTTTGCAAGCTATCAGTCTATCGAT
>JAISFN010000046.1 GCA_031263585.1 Prevotellaceae bacterium
TATATTGCAACGGTTTTATTAATCATGGTCAATTTGTTGATTTGGGGATAAGCATCCCAAAGATAACTCATTGACCTTTTTTATTACATAACTTTATAGGTAGCAACTTGAATTAATTAATCCCTGAAAGATATAATATATTATTCAAACAAACAACTGATAACAAATATTTTATTCTAATTTTAAACAACTTCTAAAGCGCGCACGGAGAAAATGCGTGAAAAATAATCAAGTATTAAATTATTTATATACAGCACTATAAATTTAATTAGCAATGTGAAAATGAAAATATTGGAATAGCTTCGGCGAGCTCGCAAAACCCGAAACAATCCAGTGTAAAATATAATTTCATGCGCTTCGTTTATCCTAAACCATGTTTCCGGTCAAATTAAAAAATACTGTATCTTTGTCAATTATCGTGGCATAGGTTTTGTGGTCTTAAAACTTTCTAACGAATATATATATAGTTTATAATGAGTAGAATACTTACTTTACGTAATTTTATTCAGCATAGTTTGAAAAGCTTACGTAGCTTTTTTTTATATTTCCCGTTACGGATTAATTTTTTTTTACTTTCCATTGCAACTATGTGGATATATCTGTCAATCCGTAATTCGTACGTGTCGGATATATCTTTGTTTACCTCGATATTGTTTGTATTGCTCAAGGTTTTATTATTTATTGCTATAATGGTATTTACCGTATCGTTATTAACAACGTTGATACCGTATATTGTTTATCTTCGCCATTCGAAGTTACCAGGTTGCGAGCCGGTAGTAAGATTTACGTACTTGGTAAATGATGATGAACAGGAAAATGTTGTACTATCGTTGAGGGATAATACGGCGCACCGCCCTGTATTCGGGGCTTTAAAAGTTTTATTGTTGTATGACAATGGCTATTGTACCCCTAAATATGATTTATGGAGGAATAAGGAGAATAAGAATATTTTTTCGAGACGAGGGGCGGCAGGAGAATATGTTTTACAATTGCCCGAGATAAAGAACTATCAACTGTACAATATCAGTATTTTTTTCGAAGATATGTTTCATTTATTTTCGTTTTCAAGCACAAAAAATTTATTGGGGCAGTTTTCCATATTGCCGCAACAGCAAAGTAGGGTTGTTATTCCGGTTCAACCCCGCCATGCCAAGGATACGATTACGCGAACCGATACGGTAAGGCGCCAGGAAGGCGAGTGGTTGCATTTTAAAAGTTTTGAATCGTCGGATGATGTGCGCCGTATTGTTTGGACAATTTATGCACGAAACAAGGAACTGGTGGTACGTTTACCCGAAATGCACAACATGTATGCCTCACAGGTAAGCTTTTACAGCAGTTTTTACAATATGCTGGAACGTGAGCTTACAGGCGGCCATATGAATACGGCTTTTTTAAACTACTATAAAAACACTGTCTGGAGTTTATTTTCATCCTTATTACAGGATAAAGGAATCGAATTGAAATATATACCCGATCAGCTAATAAAACCGGTATCGTCGCCCGAAGTGAATGAGATTATGTACGAAATAAGCGCATCGGAGTGGCATGCTGATAAAAAGGCGGATGAGTATTTTAATCCGCTGGATGTTTCAGTTTTGTGTGTATCATCGTTAACGCCTGCCGGTGATTTGGAGCAGGTTGCCCGAAATGCAACCCCATCAACGGTAATTGTGTTTGTTGAGCTGTCGGCCGTTTTTAAATTGAAGAATGTAAGGGATGCCCTACATCAGTTATTTATCGAACCCAATGAAAAAAGCGGTAAAGTGAATAAATGGAAATGGTTGCGCTCGCCCCTGCGGCCTGTTATTTTACGTAATGAGCGTAAAATAAAGAAATTGTTCCAACAAAGCGAGGCGATGTTTTATAATGTGTAGCTTTATTAATTAATGTAATGCAGTACATCAATCATATAGATATTTATAGTTGTGTTTATATATAAGTTTGCCGAAGAAATAGAGTTAGGCAGCACGAAATTATCGATTATAAAACAAAACGGGGAACTGCATAATGAGGATAAGTTCGATATTGTACTGCTTATTTATAAAACAAGAAGAACCGATACCGTTCGTGTTAATTATTATAATATAATAGTACCGGCGATTTGAACAGCGTAGGGTGTATTTTCGGAACATATGTAATAACCGACTCGAGCCTGGTAGCGTATACATATTGGCGTAAAGCGAGATATTGCTTTTTATCCTTTTGGGGCAAGGGAACAGGAATTACCGTAAGCGATAAAAATAAATTTACAATGCTAAATAACCAGTTGTATGTTGAGCTGTGCTCATAGTGTTATCTTATCGTAACAGGTACAAACCCTGATTGCGAGGGAGTGGAATACTTATTTAAACATGCCGGAACAAAAGAAGAGAAAGAAGTTTTTATTAGTTTATAATAAATAATTACACTAATAATTTCATTATAATAGTTATTGCCAAAGAATTATCAATAATCAATGTACAATTATATAAAAATATATTGATAATGTAGAAAAACAATAGAATGCAAAATTTGTGTATAGTAACGATTCGGACGAATTATTAGTAGAAGTTCGGGAAGTTTTATACGACAGAGTTTGGAAATATACTTATGACCGGCATGAGGAATGGTTTTATCGGCCGGTAAAATAATAAATATCGATACAATACATTTTGATTAATGAAAAAAGTAGGAAGATATAATTCGTCGAAGAAATTATTATGGCAACTGGTTTTCCTGTGCCTGCCGTTATCGGTACATATGTATTTTTTATTGTATACGGCATCGGCTTATTACGAGGTGCTGAATAAGCAATATATTTTGCAAAGTGTTTATTTTGCTACGGGAGTGATTCTTGCATGTATATTTTACTCGTATCGTTTCCGGTTTTTACCGGCTTTCCTTTGCCTGTTGGTTTTATTCTGGTTGTCGGATAAATTTCTGGATAATTTTGCCCCAGGCGAATTCGATTCTTTCTTTTTAGTTTTACAGTTTTCTTTATTTACAGCTTTATTTACTATCGGTTGGTTATGCGGCTGGGGTTTTGCCCGGATACGGGTGTTCCCGGTTATCCTGTCGATAATTATTTTATTGGCGGGCTTGTTTTTATTTGCTAAAACAGCTACGCCAGTTTACCACAATTTACTGGCATCGTATGCGCCCTTACTATTTTTTGCTTTCTATATTATTTACATGGGCGAACTGGTGCGGAATACAAGCGAATCGTGGCCGAACGCTTGGTGGCGACTGAGTAAACACCTGATAGGGTTTACGGCATTAATGTTATTATTGTTTTTACTGATTTTTACCGTTTTACGTTCCGATTTTCAACAATTGGAAGATATGTGGGGTCACAAGGATGAAGGAGACGACCCGTACAGTATGATGGAAATGAACAAGGAAGACAGTACCATGCAAATGAAGGGCAAACTGCCTTTGCAAAACCGTTTGAACCGTGGCAGCGGTGAGGGCAATTCACAAAATCGGCCTTTGTTTGTGGCATATCTGGATAATTTTTTCCCGAATTCGAAGACTCCTAACCCTTTATATTTTGTTACTGATTATTTTACAAAATTCGATGATTATACCGAAACATTTGAACCCGATAGTTTAATGCCTTATGACGACTTGTTTCGCGTTAACCTTACCGAAACGCCTTTATATTTTACGGCAATTGATACGAATGTGCTAAATAACGGCATGTCTGTGGCTTACCGCAAAATTGTGGATGTTGAGGTGTATAAAATAGCAGCTTCACCCAAGGAATTTACTGCTCCTACAACAGCATTTTTTGTCCAACCTATTGCGGTTGAAAAGGAAATGCAGGGACAGTATAAATCGGCATACCTGGCCAAATCATTGATTAGCGAACTGAACAGCGCATATTTTGTATATAATATTTCATCGAAAAATTATAGTATGCAGCGTTTTCAGCAACAACGTTTCGATGTGTTGCGAACAATCAGCGACCGCGATTATAAGGAGCTGGATACAGCATTTATGAATTATTATACACAGATGCCTGAAAATCCGGTGTATGATACCATTGCTAAACTGGCCAATTACTTAACAAAAAATGAGCGTACACCCATTGATAAGGTATTGGCTATTCGCGATTATTTTATGTCGGGCAATGAGGAAGGTAAACCTTTGTTTAAGTATAGTAATACTTCAGGGCCTGTTCCGGCAGGTTCGCGTTTGTTACATTTCTTGCTGAACGAGCGCAGAGGTTATTGTGCTCATTTTGCCGGTGCAACCTTATTTTTATTAAGGGCTTGCGGTATTCCGGCGCGTTTGGCTATTGGTTACCTGATTGAAGACCGCAGCACTAAAAACCCCGGGTGGTACTGGGTATACGAGAAACAATCGCATGCTTGGGTACAGGTATTTTTTCCGGAATACGGTTGGCTGGATTTTGATACGACCGTAGGCGACGAAGAACAACGCGAAGCAGGCCAGGCTGATGGAACCCCGCCATTAGACCCTAGAAAAGCATGGTTTGCAGGCACCGGTTCAATAGTACGGGTTGACTCGTTTAACAATACCCTTGATTTTTCAATGAATAAAATGGCGTATCACGATACCGAATATCAATTTGAAAACGAGATCAAGTTGGAACTGGATATGCATGTTGCCAAAGTTTACAAAGACTCTATCCAGATTCGGCTTGGCAACTTGCAACCGGGAGATAAAGGCATGGCAATTTCGTTTGCACAGGCTTTTGCCGATATGCCTAAAGCCACGCCTAAAAATCTTGATTCCATTATACAAGCTTTTCCCAGTCCTGCACCAATCGACGAGTTTAGGATAAGTACAGGGCAAAAGCCGGAAAACCAAAAGCCGGAAACAAAACCGGCAGATGAAAGACAATCGGCAAACAATTATGTCAACCTGCTCATTGTTGGTATGGCTTTGCTATTTTTATTGCTGATACTGGTATTGCTAACACCTTGGTTAATACACAGATATTACCGTAAAAAAGCCTTGCGGGTAAATGATGCGCAACACGACTCTTTTTACTCGTACCGTGCCGCCATGTATTTGCTAAATCAATTAGGCATCCAAAGGCATGATTTAACTCCGTTGCAATATGCCAGGAAAGAGGTGGATGCAAAATACGAGACGGATTTTGAACGCTTTGTACTAGTTTACCTGAAAATAAAATACGCCAATCAAACATTGTCCAAATCTGAAAAACAAATTATTACGTATTTTTATCAGCCGTTCGAAACTCAACTGAAATCGAAATTTACGAGAAAACAACGCATATCGAAATTTATAAATATATATAATACATTGAATTATTTTACTCAATCATCAAAATATGGATTCACAAAATAATAACATGAACGCTACTCCCGATTATTTGGAGTACCAACCCAAACCTGCAGTTGAGAACACGAAACACAGTACAGAACAAATACTTGCCGATAATTCGTCGATAGGACAGGAGAATGCCGGCTCTATAAAACAACTGATAAACAATGTTGAAACCGTTATACGCGGTAAACATAACGAGATAAAACTAGTAGTAACGGTGTTACTGGCAGGCGGCCATATTTTGATTGAAGATAATCCCGGTACAGGTAAAACGGTAATGGCAAAAACATTGGCGCAGTCAATTGCCGGTGACGGTAATAATAACAGTTTGTTGTTCCGCCGTATACAATTTACGCCTGACTTGCTGCCGATGGACTTGATCGGGTCACATGTATTTGATGATAATTCGAAAGATTTTCTTTTTCGCAAAGGACCGTTATTTTGCAACGTGTTGTTAGCCGATGAAATCAACCGTGCTTCGCCGAAAGTGCAATCGGCCTTATTGGAGTCGATGGCCGAGCATCAGATTACCGTAAGCAATACGACATATCCGTTAGAGAAATTGTTTTTTATTGCGGCTACGCAAAATCCTATTGAGATGGAAGGAACATATCCTTTACCCGCAGCCCAGCTCGACCGTTTTTTTATGAAAATAAATTTCGGCTATACCGATGCCGATGCCGAAATGGATATTTACCGTAATTACCAACAGATTGATAAAAACGTTAAAATCATTCATCAGGTTATGAATATGGAAACCATATTTGCCTTACAAAAATCGGCTGAGGAAGTATTTGTGCATGAGGAAATTTTGCGTGCTATATATAATATTGTAAACGATACCCGCCAGCATCCCGATATTACGTTGGGAGCATCGGCGCGTAGCGGTATTACGTTTATCCGTTGCCTGCGTGCCTACGCTTTAGTTGTCGGGCGCAGCTTTGTAATTGAAGACGATGTTAAGAGCCTGGCTCATGCGGTATTGCACCATCGGTTGATTTTCCGTAACCGCGAAGCCCGCAAAATGGCTTTGGATGAAATTGTAAACAAGGAAATTTCACGGTTAAGTCAGTTGAATTTATATGCTTAACTATTTTGTAGACGAGTATATAGCGGATAATTAAAGACAGTAATACATTGAGATATTTTAAATATAGGGATTATCAGGATGGAATGAACAGAACTGTCTATAATGAGTTTGATTCTCATTTTTATTGCTACAGGGCGGTATATGAGGATAATGTATTGAATACATGCATCGCTACAAATATTGTGCGGGAGGGTGTTGATTATATGCTACCACAAGGTAGTTACAAGGATTATCTGAATTATTTAAACAATGAAATAACAAAAACGGAATTTGAACAAAAGTGGAGGCAGGCGTTAAGTGTTTATGAGGATGAATGGCGTGCCGTTCGAAGCAATATCTGGCAGGGACAGCTTATTTATGCCGAAATTAATTGTTTTTACCCTCAAGCTATTATTTTAAACATAGGTTTTTTGTTTCAAGGTATTGCAAATTATGATGAATGCGATAAATGTTACAGATCGGATCGCATGTATCCCGGTAAAATAATGGAAATGACAGTTACCGGGTTCGATGAATTTAATATGTGGGTAGTTTGTAAACCGGTCGTTTAATTTGTCTAAATAAAAGTATGAATAAATTTTATTATATATTATTAACTTTTACTCTATTAATAGGGTGGGGGGAAGGCTTGTCGGCGCAAACCATGTCGGCCGAGCGTTATGAAATCGACATGAAACGCGGCGGTATACGATTAAATGACCGCGAAGCCTTGTTGCGCGCCCGCGAATTTATACGCTTGGATCCTACGTATTATGTGGGTTATATGCTCGAAGGTTTGTATAAATACGAGCATTCGTCGGATTTTATCGGATACAAAAATGCTATTCCGCCGCTGAAAAAAGCTTTTGAACTGATTGAGCAGGATTATGGTAATGCATTTAAAGCCAGGTATACCGAGACAGACCAGTATGTTGCTGTTGAAGACCGTTTTTTGGATTATTACCGCATTACTTACAATTTGATAGAATGTTATAGTAATATCGACCGGCCGGACTCGGTAATATGGTTGTTGAAGGAATATAATAAGTGGAATATGCAGCATGATATTTTAGGAGCTGATAATTATATTGCCTGGACATACCACCGTAACCGTTATTACACCAGTGATAAGTTTGCTTTTTTGTACAACTCGGTAAAAGAAAATGAGCGCACAGCTTTGAATTACTTAAAACAGAACTTGAAAAAAGTAGAGGAAAAAAGCGCTTTAAACGAAGAAGTATTATCGTGGAGTATGGTTATGAGTACGCGCCTGAGCGTTTACCATTACCTGGCATTAGTGTACGATTATTTGCGGCAGCCCGACTCGGCACGTTATTATTACGACCAGATGAGACCCTATAATGTCTTCTCGTATAACAACTATGCCATATTTTGCTTTGTAAATGGAGATTTCGAGGAATCGTATAAAAATTTTTATATCGATGCTTTTTATAGCCGGAAAGATAAGATGTTGCAGGAGTCGATTTTTTATCTTTCCATACTGAATGCTATGCGGGGCTTGCCTCAAAACAGTGTTAAACCGCTAATAGGTTATATCGAGGATAATAAAGTGCGCCCCGGCTGGGGTTGGTATAATATCGGCCTAGGGAGGGCGTATTTATATAACGGACAATTAGAAGAAAGCGCCGCTTGTTTGAAAAAGGCGACCGGTTTCCGCGAAATTACAATTGGCAGTACGTTGGGAACCAGCCAGTACAATTTTTCGTATGCCCTGCTTGACTTAATAAACCTTGAAAAACAGGCAGCCGCAATTAAATTTGAAGATAAGAGGTATTGGTTGTCGCCTAAAAAGTTATTGCAATTAGCCAACCTTAATGTACAGCAATCAACGGTTAGGCTAGCTTTGTTTAATCAATTATCAGCTAACCTTGAGCGGGATGAACTTTATTACCGCTTATTTGCTTCGGAGAGTACGGTTTCGTGGGACGAAATATATTCGTTGGTAAAGGATTACGGACGAAGCTTTTTTATCAAAAAATTTGAACTAGAAGCCGGGCGCAAAGGACGCGATAATATTCGTAAATATTTTACACTTTTACAGGCAAAGTTATATATCGAAAAAAGTAGAATTCATAAAGCGAAAAGAATTTTGGATGAACTGGATAAAACACAGCATGCTGAAACCGGCTTTGAAAATTTATACCGGGCCAGGCTTTACGAAGCATTGGCAATATGCGAAGACGATGTAGGAACGAAAAAAGCTTACGAAAGTAATTTAAATAAATTTTATATGGCTTTCCCGCAGTTGGTTCCATATAGCGATCTTAAAATGGAGTTTTATCTGGATTTAAAAGATAATGATAATAAAACTGCAAAAACGGTAATTAACGAGTTAAAATCGTGCAATATAAGCTGGACCAATAATAAGGATAAGGAAGTACCACGGGTTATAGTCCGTTTTTCGGGAAACGGTAAACAGAATATGCTTACTTATAAAGTAGAATCGGCATGGGGAAAAACGATTGTATCGCCACAGGATATATCTTACGATGAGCCGGGAGGTGTAGGAAAAAAGCTAGCCTACGGAATATTCAAAGTTGGAGCCGAGGGAGCAATTGAGGATGAATTCTATTATTAATTTAAGATTGTTAAGCGCTTAATGAAACATAAAACGGCTATTTTACCGGGTTCATTCAATCCGTTGCATATAGGACATGTGGCCATTGCCAATTATGTAGCTGAATATATGAATATTGAAGATGTTTGGTTTGTTGTCAGTCCGCATAACCCGTTAAAACAGGTATCGGAGCTGTTTCCTGTGGAGCATCGGTTAAAAATACTTGAAATAGCTATAGCCAATTTGTCTCTGCCATTTAAAACATGCGATATCGAGCTGGATATGCCCAAGCCATCATTTACTATCGATATGTTAAATGCGTTAAGTGCAAAATATCGTAACCATGAATTTACATTATTAATGGGTGCAGATAGCATTGCTGATATCGAACATTGGAAGGACTACAAAGATATTTTAGCTAATTATCAGGTTTTTGTATATCCGCGTATGGGCTATGATGCCGAAGCTTTATGCGAAAAATACAAAGTGAACTATGTTGCTGCACCTGTAATGGAGATATCAGCAACGTTTATACGCGATTCTATTCACAGGGGAATGAACATCGAAGCGTTTTTGCCCTATGGCGTATACCAATACATTATGCAGTATAAGCTTTATAAATAGAACAAAAATTAATATATACCTAGAAATGAGAAATAATAAGCCTTTGATTTTTATTACAAACGATGACAGTATTTATGCAAAAGGGATTGAAGCCCTGATTGAGATGGTGCGCCCCATTGGCGATTTGTTTGTTGTGGCATCAACGGAGTCTCAATCGTGCATGTCGCATGCGGTTACTCTGAAAAACCCCTTGCGTGCACATAAGATGAGGGAGGAAAAAGGGCTTGTTGTTTATGGCTGTAACGGTACTCCGGTAGATTGTGTAAAGCTGGGTTTGAGTGAATTAGTAACCAGCCGTCCGAGCCTTTTATTGTCAGGTATTAATCACGGAGCAAATTCGTCAATCAATGCAGTATATTCGGGAACGGTTGCTGCTGCTGCCGAAGGTATTTTTTATTGCGTTCCCAGCATTGCTTTTTCGTTATGTAGCCATTCATCCGATGCCGATTTTTCGGGATCCATAGCTTACGGACGGAAAATAGTGGAACAAACATTGAACAAAGGCTTACCCGAGAATATATGTTTGAATGTTAATTTCCCGAAACTTCCGTTGGAGAGAATCGAAGGAATACGTTTGTGTCGGCAAAATAGAGGAGCTTGGGCTGAATCCATCGAACGGCGTATTGACCCTCATAACAGGGAATATTATTGGCTCGACGGCGGATATGTGAACCATGAGCCGGAATCGACAGATACCGACGAGGCGGCATTGGCATCGGGGTATATATCTGTTGTGCCTTTGCATTTCGATTATACGGCATACGAGGCGCTGAACTATATGAAAACCAATTGGTCGGATTTTGAAAAGGAATCAAAAATTACCCAATGAAATATAATTCGATAAAATTAGGATTTACCTGTGCGACAGTTATTCCAGTAATTATTTTTGTTGTTTTTTTTCTAATAAAATTCCATGATTTAGGATATGCATATGTGCTTAAAAATCCGCTACATGTAAAGGTGGCGCCGCGTATGTTCAGTTTATGTGTGTATCCCAATTTGCTGATATTTTATATTTTCCTGCAAAAAAACAGGATGCTCTCCGTTAGGGGAGTCTTAATAGGGACAATACTGATGGCATTAATTGTATTACTGTTGTATCTGTTTTTATAAATTGAAAATGATATCAAGTAGCAGGTAGCAAGTATTACGACTTTTTTAATTGGATATGCGATCTGAGTAATGAGATATGCGATAAGCCGAAATACGCTGTATATATATCGTATATCGCTTTCGCGATTAACCATTAACCAATTATCGCATTAATTTTGAGCTGACATGAAATATTACATAATAGCAGGCGAGGCATCGGGCGATTTACATGGGTCGAATTTGATGAAAGGCTTGAACCAGGCCGACTCCGAAGCTGATTTTCGTTTTTGGGGAGGCGATCTGATGGTTGTCCAGGGTGGTGTGATGGTGAAGCATTACAAGGAAACTGCTTTTATGGGATTTTGGGAGGTTTTTAAAAATTTTGGAACCGTTCGAAAGAATCTGAAGATATGTAAACAAGATATTCTGGATTACGCACCCGATGTCGTAATATTGATTGATTATCCCGGTTTTAATTTCCGTATTGCTGAATTTGCCCATAATAAAGGCCTGAAAGTTTTTTATTATATTGCTCCTAAAGTTTGGGCATGGAAGGAATCGCGTGTAAAAAGGCTTCAGAAATTTGTTGATAAATTGTTTATTATTTTTCCATTTGAAGTCGATTATTTTAAAAAATGGGGAATTGAGGCTTACTATGCAGGCAATCCCTTAATCGATTTGATAGAAGATCGCATGAAAAATAAAGTTCCATTTTTGCAATTTGTAAAGCATAATAAATTGGACAACAAGCCTATAGTAGCTTTATTGGCCGGTAGCCGCAAACAGGAAGTAAGTTATATTTTACCCCGTTTGGTCGAACTGTCTAAATATTACCCCGATTATCAGTTTGTGGTGGCTGGAGCTCCGTCATTGGATAAATCGCTTTACCAAAAATATTTATCGGGTACGGATGTAAAATATGTGCACAACAAAGCATATGAGCTTATGATGCATGCTACGGCAGCTGTTGTTGCATCGGGTACAGCTACGCTTGAGGCGTTGTTATTTAATGTCCCTCAGGTAGTATGTTATGGTGGAAACGAATTGTCATACTGGATAGCTAAGATATTTGTAAAAATAAAATATGTATCTTTGGTAAATATAATTGCAGAGAGAGAGGTTGTTTTTGAACTTATCCAGCATGATATGGCTTTAGTAAACATAAAAAACGAGCTGGATGCCCTGTTGCCGGGAGGCGAAAAGAGGGAGAAGATGTTGAAAAATTACGATGAAATTCGCATAATGCTGGGAGAACCGGGAGCATCGTATTTAGTGGCACAAAATATTGTAAATGAATTAATAAAACAATTATGATTTATGATAAATCATAGAAGTTATAACATGTAACTTTGTGATTATTTTTATTGATACTATATTTATGTTCAGTATATTCAAAAAAGAAATAATTTCGTTTTTCTCATCGCTTACAGGGTACATTTCAATTGTCATATTCCTGTTTCTAACAGGGTGGTTTATGTGGATAAACCCGGGAGAATTGAATATTCTGGATGGCGGTTATTCTACAATCGATACTTTATTCTTCATCGCGCCTTGGGTCTTTTTGTTTTTGGTTCCTGCGGCAACCATGCGCAGCTTTGCCGAGGAACGTAAAACAGGCACTATCGAACTTTTATTAACACGGCCGATTACCGATATTCAATTGGTTATTGCAAAATATATGGCGGCGATTATGCTGGTGGTTTTATCGTTACTGCCAACACTGATTTATTATGTAAGTATTTATTATTTAGGTAATCCAGTTGGAAATATCGATGGTGGAGGAACCTGGGGGTCATTTATCGGGTTATTTTTTCTGGCGGCGGCTTATGCGGCCATAGGTGTATTCTCATCATCTATTACTGATAATCAAATAGTTGCCTTTATTATTGCGGCTATATTATGCTTTTTTATTTATACTGGTTTTGACGGGCTGGCTTCATTATCTCTTTTTAAATCAATTAATTTATCCGTTCAAAATTTAGGTATTAACGAGCATTACAAATCACTCAGCAGGGGCGTTATCGACTCGCGTGACATACTATACTTTTTAAGTCTTATTGCTGTTTTTATTTTGGCTGCACGTTTAAAACTACAGGCCCGCAGGTGGTAATTCGGATTTGTTATAATCTTATTATAATTATTAGTATATGTATAAATAACAACACTTAAACCTTTTTAATTATATTTCACGTTTGAAATAACGATCTGTATCTCAAAATTCGTACGTTTGCATACTATTTCTATAATCTGCTTTATGAGAATAATTTTTTTTTTATTTTTTTTAATGTGTGCAAATTTTTTGACTGCACAAGATACCATTAAATCCAAACATTATCTTTTTCCCGATTTCAGCCGTGGGGTGGTGTATTATAAAGAGGGGGCTGCCGTTAGGCACGACATGAATTATAACCTGATAATGGACGAAATGCAGTTTATTAACGAAAAGGATAAACAAGCCGCCTTTTACGACTTTGATAAAGTTGAATATATAAGCATAGGTTTACGTCGTTTTATACCGTTGGATGTCGATTATGCCGAGGTTGTAATGGATACCGACGAAGTTGCCCTGGTTTTAAAAAGATATACCAAAGTATCGGGCTCTACAAGGGGTAAGGTAAACAAACTATTGAATAATGGAGAACAATTGGCTGATAATGTAACATTATCATCAGATAGTACGTATTATCTAGTTCGTTTGATTAAGCCGAAAGGTATTAGAAAAGGTATATTTAAGGGGCTGGCACTTAGCCAAAACCGTGTAGTTGAGGCATTGTATGGCGGTTTTTTAAAAGTATATTCCAATCATAAAGCTCAAATTGAGAAATTTATAAAAGAAGAAGGTATCAACTTTAACAATGCTCATGATATTATTCGCCTTGCCGAGTATTGTTTCAAATTGGACTAAATCTTATTCTATTGCTTTTAGTTGAGCTTCCTCAATTTTTAATTTGTCTATTATATTCAGCAAGTTTGCTAATATTTCGGTACGCGTGCTAAGCTTGGTTATGCGCATATTTTCGGTTGATGGGTGAATCCTGTTCGACAAGAAAACATATATCAAGTCTCTTTGCGGGTCAACCCATACCAAACAGCCAGTAAAACCCGAATGCCCGTAACTGTCGGTTGATGCTTCTTTACAAACCGGACTGGCTTTTTTAGGGTTGGTTTCCGGCTTATCGAAACCTAAACCTCGCCGACTCTTTTTCTCGTCATTATACTGCGTAAATTTGCTTACCACATCACTGCCGATATAGTGTTCTCCGCCATATTCGCCTTTATTTAAATACATTTGCAGTAGTTTTGCCAAATCGTTGGCATTGCTAAACAGCCCTGCATGCCCTGCAACACCGCCTAACATGGCTGCAGTTTGGTCGTGCACATAACCTTGCACCAATTGCCGACGGAATACATCATCTTTTTCGGTAGGCGGTATAATTGATTTCGTAAATTTTTGAAGCGGTAAGTACGTTGTATAGTTCATACCGAGCGGATTATAGAAAAAAGCATCAGTTAAAATATTTTCGTAGTTCTGGTATATACTTTCTACAACGCGTTGCAGGTATATAAAGCCGAAATCGCTGTAACGGTATATTTTACTTAGCAGTTTTGTGGTGTCAATTGTATTGTATATATAATCCCTGGCCCTTGTTGATGAATATAATGCATTTGCTACATGTAAGCTATATGTATCCGACAGTTTGCCGGAAAAATAGTTTTTATCGAGCATACTGCTCTTGTTAACATACTTTTTTGTACTGGGGATTTGTATGCTGAATTCAGTTGAGTTTTTAGCGCTAAAAACTTCTTTTCCGTCGGATACGGTTAGCATGTCTAAGTAGAAAGGGATAAATGCCTTTAAACCTGCCTGATGGGTAAGGATATTGCGGATAACTAAATTTCCGTTATCGCTTTTTGAGTGTAAGGTGATATAATCCTTTAACTTGCCGTTAATATTTACTTGTTTTGAATCAACAAGTTTCATAACTAACGGTAATGTCGCACTCACTTTGGTAACCGATGCAACATCGTATATATCGGTCGGTTTTACTTTCGACGAATTTTTGTCGTAAGTATGGGTTCCAATGGCTTTGTTGTAAAACACCTGCCCCTTGTAGGCTGCAATAACCTGGCAACCGGGGTATGCTTTTTGGCCGATTCCCAACAGCGCCAATGAATCAATTTTTTTTAAATCGGCCGATTTGATGCCGATTTCTTCGGGTTTAACGTATCTCAGCCGAGTAGATTCATTGGTTTCAATTCCGTAACTAACCGGCAAATTGTCAGCTCCTACAGGAAGCTTGCCGACAAAAGGAATACCTCCAAAAATAGCCTGTGCTGTCCAGTTCTGCGCTGTTTCCGAATTATCGTACGAAACGATAATGGCGTCGAAAATAGTTTGCGGCAGTTCCAATTTGGATAGAAAATAGGGAGTACCAAAAAACGAAAATACAACCTTCTTATCTTTTGATAATTCCTTGATAAAACCGATTATTGTCGTATCTACTCCAAAGTTGCGGCTGGCTCTTGTGTCGGTAACGTGGTAACCCGCTATTATTGTGTTATATGCGGCCAATTCTTTTTTAACGGCATTTAATTGCTCTTTTGATTCTCCTTTGTCTAATGAAACTTTTGTGATATTGGTGTATAGCGAGAGTTGTTCACTAAAAACTTTTCCTTTGTTTTTACCGATTTCGAGATAGGCTATTTTTCTTCCGTCCAAATGTATTAGGGGTAATAT
>JAISFN010000062.1 GCA_031263585.1 Prevotellaceae bacterium
GTAAGCTAAGCGATAATGCCATTTATAGAATATGCGAAAGCAATACTGTTAGGTATGTTTCCGATGACATTAAATTTGAAAAAGTGTAAAACAATGAAAACCTTTAAAAAATTCATCAATCGCTACGGCTGGCGGTGTTTCACCTGGCGGCTGCTTATTTTCCCGCTCGCTTTGGTGGGATATGCAATCAGTGCCATTGGGAAAATGGTAGCTTGGTTAAGCTTTATTTTGGTTGGGGATTTTGACCATGCCCGACAGATATACCAGGCAAAAAGTGACTTATTAGAATAAAAACAATATACGGGGCGGAAATATGAATTATATCGAAATGATTAATCAATATTGGCAATTGAGAGAACAGGGCATTTTGACGGGTGCGGAGGGGGATCTGTACATGTACTTATTGCACATGTCTAACAAACTCGGCTGGAAGAATCCCTTTAATCAATCCAACGCGCTTATTTGTGCGATACTGACCATTAGCGAACCCACGCTTATCAGGCATCGCAATACTTTAAAGCAGGTTAGTTTAATCAATTTTGAGAGTGGAAAATCCATTAAGAAAAACACACAATATTACTTAAATAATTTAAGTAGCTCCGTTAGTAGTGGTGTTAGCCGTCCTGTTAGTAGCTCCGTTAGTAGTGGTGTTAGCCGTCCTGTTAGACAACGTAAGACTAAACCAAACAAAACTACTACCCCCCCTATAGTCCCCCCCACAGGGGGGAGTGAGGGCTCGCCACCGAATGAAAAGTTTTTGAACTTCAAAAAATGGATTTCCGAAAATGCTCCACGTGTGGAGCAACTAAAGCAACCTTTCACAGAAAACGAATACACGAAAATTTTTGAAAAGTGGAAACGCGATGAGGTGCTAACCGTTTTGGCAGAGATGCACAATTACAAACCACTGACAAAGAAAAATATATCAGCTTATTTAACCGCCGATAACTGGCTAAAACGAAGAAAAAACGATGAAAAAACAAACGAACAACCAAAGAAACCCTACGTCACAGATTGACTTTTTATTGGCAGAAAGTGGCCGCATTCCTCCGCAATCCGTCGAACTGGAAAGGACGATATTAGGAGCGCTGCTGCTGGAGCGTGACGCCATTGATGATGTGCAAAACATGCTCGAACCGGAATGCTTTTACAGCCGAACGCACGAAATTATTTACCGTGCAATATTGAGTTTAAATACTCAGCATCAGCCGATAGACATATACACAGTATCTGAAAAACTGAGGCAGAGCAACGAACTTGATGAGATAGGGGGAGTTAATTACCTTTCACAACTGACATTAAAAGTCGGAAGCGCTGCGCACGTAAAGTACCATGCGCAAGTGGTATTTGAAAAGTACATACTGCGACAGGTTATTCAAACCGGACACCAAATCATTTCGGCTGGGTTTAACGAAGGCGGTGATGTTGACGAGGCGATGGCCACAGTCGAGCAAGAAGTAAACAAAATCGCCATGCAAATCGCCGGTAAAATGGATATTTCGAATGTGACCCAAATATTGCCAACTGTACTGGATGAGGCTTATAAGCGGATAGAGAATATCCGTTCCGGCAAATGTTCCGGTATACGTACCGGCCTGCGTGATTTGGACAAAATCACAAACGGCTGGCAAAAATCCAACTTAATAGTTCTCGCGGCCCGCCCTTCAATGGGGAAAACAGCTATGATGTTGCACTTTGCAAAGGTCGCCGCTAATGCCGGCTACGCTGCCGTTATCTTTTCCCTTGAAATGTCAAAATTTAGCCTTACCAACCGGCTTATTTTGTCCGAAAGCGATATATTGCCCGACCGGTTCCGTAGTGGATATATGGGCAATGATGATATTTCGCAAATGGAACACGCCGCCGGAGTGATTGAACAAAGGCAATCGTCTATATACATTGACGACACCAGCGACGTAACAATGGGGCGTATTCGTGCCCGCGCCCGTGCGTTGCACAAGCAAAAAAAATGTGATATTATCTTCATTGACTACTTACAATTATGCCGTGAAAAGGGCGCTGACAACCGGAACCGTGAACAAGAAGTGTCTGCAATGAGCCGCGAGGCGAAGATATTGGCTAAAGAATTAGACATACCGGTAGTCTTGTTATCACAACTTAGCAGGGAAGTAGAGAAACGGCAAAAAAACGGCGTCCCACAATTGAGCGACCTGCGCGACAGCGGAGCCATTGAACAAGATGCCGACCTCGTTATTTTCATCTACCGGCCGGCATACTACGGCGCACCGGTTGAAGATAGACAAGGAAATATCATTGACACGACCAACTACGGCGAACTATTAGTTGAAAAGAACCGTGACGGCGCTTGTGGACGGGTAAAGTTCCAGCATAACGTAGGCATGACGAAGATATATGACTATGATAATTCGGAGAAAAGAAATGACATTTTTTAATATTTAGGACATGGAAGACATAGCAAGCGACATTGTGCGTCGTGCAAATGCACAAAATATATCCATAGCAAAATTATGCAGGATGGCCGGCATATCGCGCCGGTGGTTTGAATTTTTCAAGCAGCGTGTTCCAAAATCTGTGAATGCGTATTTAAAAATTGATGAACAATTAAAAAATTTAGAACAAAAACAATAAAACAATGAAACCAATTAAATTTAAAGAACAAAACCGGGTATTAGCAAAGCCCGAAAGTATGACCGATGAACAATGTAATTCATTACCCGTGTATGCCAAAGATGGTGTATGTACGTCATGCTGGAAAATGACGTTTAGAGAGCGTCTGGATGCTGCTTTATTTGGGAAAATATGGGCGAGAGTGCTTACCGGCACATCAACGCAGCCGCCTATTTTCATTGACTGTAAAAAAACGATTTTTAAAGCAAAATAGTGATGGAAACAGATGTACTATTGACCCCGCCACCCGACAGTGTTGA
>JAISFN010000133.1 GCA_031263585.1 Prevotellaceae bacterium
GCCCCTTAGCCATAACGCAATGTATAAATGCGTTTACGCTGTTTTCCCCTGTCAAGGGCACATACCAGTTCGCCGCGGCGGCGCCTTCGGCTTTCAGTGCATGTTCCCATGCCGCATAATCGTAGTTTTGGACAAAGGCGGGGATAAAGTTGTACAAACCGTTCTGCCTGTCCAGTTTTCAGCGGCAATCTTCACAATGCCCTCATCCGGGTTTTGCGGCAGGGTGAGGAAGAGTTGTGCATTAAGCTGCTGTTGGCGCAGCAATTCGTCGGAGGTATCGTTGTCCTGCCTGCATGCCGCAAGCAACAGCGCCACGAGCAGTAAGCATATGTTAAATGTTTCCTGTTTCATAAGCGCCATTTTTTGGCTGATAATACCGTCAAATGTACACAATAAATCGAAATCTACAATTGATTGCGCAGGCTATATGTCTGTAGTATTCGATCAATTTATGAAACTTGAATGTTTTGAAGAATTTAATACTTTTGTTTTTGAGTAGTCGAAATAATTTACTGTCATATTTCGGAAATTATAAAATACATAAAATAAACAATATAAAATCTTCAATACTTAGTATTGTTTCTGCAAGTATGCAGTTTAACGTTTATTTTTAAGATTTGCATTTTAATATCCCATATATTTGTGGTATATGGTGCGTAAAATAATACATATCGATATGGATGCTTTTTATGCCTCTATCGAGCAGCGCGATAACCCCGAATATCGGGGCAAGCCGCTGGCGGTAGGGTATGGCGGGGAGCGCGGAGTTGTGGCTGCGGCCAGTTACGAGGCGCGCCGGTATGGCGTACGCTCGGCAATGGCATCGAAAACCGCTAAAGCTAAATGCCCGCAACTGATATTTGTTCTGCCGCGTTTTGATGTGTATCGCGAAGTATCGCACAAGGTAATGGATATTTTTTTAGAATATACCAATTTGGTCGAACCGCTTTCCCTAGATGAAGCTTTTTTGGATGTAACGGAAAATCACAAGAGAATTAAATCGGCCATCCGGATAGCAAAAGAAATAAAAGTGCGGATAAAAGTGGAAACAGGCTTGACAGCCTCGGCTGGGGTGTCGTACAATAAGTTTTTGGCAAAAATAGCTTCCGATTATGAGAAGCCTGACGGACTATATGTTATTTTGCCCCACGATGCCGAAAAATTTATCGAAAATCTGGATATCGAACGTTTTTACGGGGTAGGGCGGGTAACTGCACGAAAAATGTACCAGCATGGCATATATAACGGCGCCGATTTAAAAAAAATCAGCGAGGCGCGTTTAGTACAATTATTTGGGAAAGCGGGACATTTGTATTACAATTATACCCGCGGTATCGACGAGCGTAAGGTGGAGCCTAACCGGATCCGAAAATCGATAGGAGCTGAAAATACATTTGCTACCGATTTAGGTAATTTTACCGAACTTACAATTGAGTTATACCACATTGCGAAAAAAGTTTGGGAACGGATTACGGTAAAAGAATTTTATGGCCGTACCACTACCTTGAAAATAAAGTATGCCGATTTTGAGATAATTACCCGTAGCCATACATTGCCCGGCAAAATAAACAGTTTTAACGTATTTTGGAAAACAGCTAAAGAAATGCTGAAACAAATTGATATTTCGCAGAAAAAAATCAGGCTGATAGGTTTAAGCGTCAGTAACAACGAAGATGTTGAATCCTTAAAAACCATTCAGTTGGAAATAAATTTTGGAAAGGGTGCGGGAACTTAAAGAAAATGCCAAGCTATCATCCTGACTATAAATATGTCATACTAAATTGTTTGCCTCGTTAAAGATAACAATATGGCTATCCCTTTTTTAACGTTCGCCCAATCGTACGGCATCAAGTTTTACAAGTATAAACAGCAACATGGTAAAGCTCCATAATGATGAGCCGCCGTAGCTGATAAACGGCAACGGAATACCGATAACGGGAGCCAAACCAATTGTCATGGCAATATTTATAAAGAAGTGGAAAAAGAAAATAGAGGCAACACAATAACCGTATATGCGGGCAAAACTGTGTTTTTGCCGCTCGGCAATCATAATAATGCGTATAAGTAGTATAACATAAAGAGCAATAAGAAAAAATGAACCGACAAACCCCCGCTCTTCGCCCACAGTACAAAAAATAAAATCGGTGCTTTGTTCGGGAACAAAGTTGAACTTAGTTTGCGTACCTTGCAGGTAACCTTTGCCGGTAAACCCTCCGGAACCAATGGCCACTTTTGCCTGATGCACATTATACCCAGCTCCTTTTATGTCGACTTTTATTCCCAACATATCTTCAATCCTGTTGCGGTGATGGGGTTTCAGTAAATTATCGTAAATGTAATCTACAGAATAACTGATCATTAGTGAGCTAATAAAAAATAACAGAATGAAATAGATATTGCGTATTTTTGTGCGTGCGGCATATAATAAAACCAGAATAATTAATACACCCAATATGCTTACCGATACAATAAACTCTTGCGAGTGAGACAGTGTTAGCAGGACGCTGAGGTATGAATAAGCCAAAAATAAAATTGTAAAAATTACGGCAGCGATAAAAGCATGTAAAAAACAGCGATTTATAAAAGCAAATAATAGCAGGGATAAAGTGAATAAAATTAAAAATACAACAACCGGCTCAAGCAGTAACGATATAATAAATAGGGCAATGGTGAAAAAGGCGGCAACTAATGCCCAACCTGTCAGTCCTTCGCGGTAAAACATCAATATAAAAATAAAAAATACAACTGCCGAACCCCAGTCCTTTTGCAATAAAATCAGTGTTACAGGCAACATTATAAGGCCGAGAGTCATAGTCCATCCCTCAAGGGTTTTTAAGCGGAAACCATAGGAACTCATAGCTTTTGCCAAGGCCAAGGAGGTGGCAAGCTTGGCTAATTCGGCAGGCTGTAAACGCATCGAGCCTATTACGAACCATGAACGGGAACCGTTAACTTCTTTACCCAAAAATAAAACCAGAATAAGCAGGAGAATGATGGCAAAATAAATAAAATAAGAAAAAACAGAATAAAATCGACTATTAATGAGTAGTACGCAGAAAGCTAGAGCAAAAGCGGTAGCAATCCATATTAATTGCATACTGTGTACTTTGGAGAAATCGAAGATATTCTCTATCACGTTACTGTCGCTGGTGGTGGAGTATATGCTCATCCACCCGAAAACAACAAGTACAAGGTAGATGAATACGATGCTCCAATCTATTTTACTTACCCATATATCTTGTCTTCTGGTAGGCATCTTTTTTATTTTTGTACTAAATGTTGTATAAAATTCGATGATAAAACCTGGATTTCCAGATCGGTACGAGTTATTTTGCCTTTCAGGTATTTTTCAACCATTAAAGCGGCAATAGGCGCGGCATGCGTCCCCCCGAAGCCTGCATTTTCAACATAAACCGCTATGGCTATTTTGGGATTCTCACGCGGGGCAAAACAAATAAAAACTGCATTATCTTTGCCATGTGGGTTTTGCGCAGTACCGGTTTTACCGCATACTTCAATATCGGGCAGCCTTACCCGTCTAGCTGTCGACCCAGCTCCGCCGTTTACAGCCAAGTACATACCTTGTACAATATCGTCAAAATATTCGTGATTAATTCCGCTTTTCTGCAATTGTTTGTATTTGGGGTCGATATCAATAGCAATGCTGTCGCTTTCAATCTCCTTAACTATATGGGGAATGTAATAAAACCCGCGGTTGGCAATGATAGCACAAAGGTTGGCAAGTTGCAGGGTAGTAGCTCCAATCTCTCCCTGCCCTATGGATAAGGATATAATACTTAGTGCCTTCCATCTTCCTTTTCCGTGAATCTTATCGTATAATGTTGTGGTTGGCAGTATCCCTCCTTTTTCATTGGGCAGGTCGATGCCTAACTGTCGGCCGAAGCCCAGTTGCTGAACCTTAGCCCGCCATGAATTTAATGCCGAGTCGAGTGAAGGATATTTCGGATTTTCAATAATGTTGCGGAATACATAACAATAATAAGCGTTGCACGATACTTGTATCGATTGTATCATATTGATTGGTGAAAAATGGGCGTGGCATTTCACTCCGCGCCCGTAAGGATAGCCTCCGGCACAAGGATAACGCATATCGGAACGTAATACGCCTTCTTGTAAACCAACCATTCCGTTTACGATTTTAAATACCGAGCCGGGAGGATTGGTCGATGACATAATCGTGCGGTCGAATAACGGGCGTGTAGGGTCGTTTCGCAGTGCGATGTAATTGCTGCGCCTGTTCAGTCCTGACATAGTTGCCGGATCGAATCCGGGACTTGAAATCATGGCAAGTACTTCGCCTGTTGCCGGTTCAATAGCAACAACACTGCCCAACTTGTTTTGCATTAGCAGTTGCCCGTATTCCTGTAAATCAACGTCGATTGTTGTTATCAGATTATAGCCGGCAACAGCTTGTTTATCGTATTCGCCCTCGGCATACGATCCTTTTATCTGGTTATGTATGTCGCGTAAATAAATGCTTTCGCCCTTTTGTCCACGCAATACCTGTTCATACGATTCTTCGATACCGCTTTTGCCGATATAGTCGCCCGATTTGTAATAACTGTCTTTTTTCATGGCCGACGAATCGGCTTCCTGGATGTAGCCCAGTAAGTTCCCCGTTACCTTGTGGGGGTAAACACGTAATGTACGGGCCTGTGCATAAAATCCAGGGAATTTATACTCTTTTTCCAGAAAGCCTGCACACAATTCAGCCGATACTTGTTTCAAAAAAGGGACAGCCTGAAAAGCCCGCCGATTGGTTAGCTTTTTAAATTCGGCATCCGCCTGTTCGCGGCCTATTTGGAAAATGGAACATAATTCGGTAGTATCGAATGCTTTTAACTCCCGGGGAATAATCATGATGTCGTAAGTGGTTTTATTTTCAACAAGCAAATCCTTGTTGCGGTCGTATATCAGCCCTCGGGCAGGATATTGAACCTCGTATCTGAAAGCGTTATTCAATGCCGTTACCTTGTACGAGTCGTCCAGCACTTGTATTTGGAACAACCGGATGACTAATACAAGAGCCGATATTAAAAATATGACAATAATCACACGTTTTTGCATTACAAAAAACAGGTGGTAAAAGGGTTAAGTTTGTGATAATCCGAAATAAGCCAACAATCGGACAAAACATAGAAAACAAAGATAAATAAAAAATAATTGAGAAAGCTATGGTAAATGCTACTATTTATTCAAAATTTGTTAATGCTTGATGAGGATATGCGACTTTTTTAATTTGATAATTTAGTAAATAAGTGAATTTGAAAATAATTCTCACATTCTCTAAGCGTCTCATTAAAAAATTTACATTTCGCGTATCGCAATATACATATCTCACATCGCATATTCAATTAAAAAGGTCTTGATACATGATACTACATCTGTAGTTCCGGTTTATAAAAACGGACAAACTGTACGAAAATGGACACTACTTTTGTATATAATTATTTAATATACAGATAATTGTTTTTTTGGCATGAGCATTGCTTTTCTGTCCGAAAAAAAAATTACAATGGACAGAGAAATCCCTATAGAAAAAAGAAGAAAAGCGGCTCGTAAGCAATTGCTGCGCTACGGCATTATTTTACTGGCAATTGTGCTTGTAGTTGTATTGATTGTACAATTTACGCGAGGCTCGGTATCCTATAAAAGCCTTAGCACATCAAAAGTTGATTTGGGAACGATTGAAGTGAGTATAAGCGCATCGGGGCGGATTATCCCCCTTTATGAAGAAGTGATTGTATCGCCGATTAATTCGCGGATACTTGAGGTATATAAAAATCCCGGAGATACGCTAAAAAAGGGCGACGCCATACTTAAGCTGGAGCTGGCCTCGGTTGAGACCGATTATAAGCAAAAACTGGATGAACGGGAAGTGCGGAAAAGCCGATTGGAACAAACCCATATCACTACGAATAATCATATCTCCGACTTAAAAATGCAGGCGCAAATTAAGGAAATGCAACTGAAACAGCTGTCGACCGAGTTGAAGAACGAGCGTTACTTAGACAGTATCGGGGCAAGCACATTAGATAAAATACGCCAGGCCGAATTGAATTACGAGGTAGCCAAACTGGAACTGGAACAACTTAATAATTTAATAACCAGTGAACGGAAAAATGCCGAAGCCGAAACGAATGTACAAAAACTAGAGTTGAATATTTTTGAAAAAACATTAACCGAAAGCCAACGCCTGCTTAACGATGCCCGTGTCCTATCTCCACAGCCTGCAATTTTAACATTTGTGAATAATCAATTGGGGGCACAAGTACAGGCCGGTACACAGCTAGCCATACTGTCGGACTTAAGCGCCTTTAAAGTCGAGGCGGAAATTGCCGACAGCTATGTCGACAGGATGTCTTTAGGCGCAAAGGCCATTGTTAAAATCGGGGGAGTACAATTGGAAGGTACTGTTGTAAACATTACCCCTTCGGTAAAAAACGGGATTGTGAAATTTACCGTCATGCTTAAGGATGCGGGGAACAGTAGGCTGCGCAGCGGTTTAAGAGCCGATGTACATATAATGCAGGAGATAAGGGATGAGGTTATGCGTATCCGCAATTCATCGTATTACATGGGTAAAGGTGTTTACGATTTGTGGGTGATAAATGGTAACAAGGCTGAAAAACGCAGGGTTGAACTAGGCGAAAGCAATTTTGAGTATGTTGAGATTGTAAAAGGCTTGTATACAGGCGACGAGGTAATATTATCGGATATGAATAAATATATAGATAAAACAACAATAAAAATAAACCAATAAAAATAAATATTATGCAAATTATTAGTTTGGAAAATATTTCAAAAGTATATTCTACCAAGGAGATTGAAACTCTAGCTTTGGAAAATGTGAATCTTGAAGTTAATAAAGGCGATTTTTTATCGGTGATGGGCCCTTCGGGTTGCGGTAAAAGTACTATGCTTAACATTATGGGTTTGCTTGATATACCTACCGGTGGCCGCGTAAATATCAACAGAGTTGATACTACAAACATGAAGGATAAAGCCATGGCCGAATTCCGGAACAAAACCTTGGGTTTTGTTTTCCAGAGCTTCCATTTGGTTAATTCGCTAAATGTGCTGGATAATGTCGAATTGCCATTATTGTACCGTAAAATGTCGGGCAGCGAGCGTACCAGGCGGGCAAAAGAAGTGTTGGAAAAAGTGGGATTGGTACACCGTACTAAACATTTTCCGTCGCAATTGTCCGGGGGTCAATGCCAGCGTGTTGCTATTGCCCGCGCCCTTGTCGGGAACCCCGAAATAATACTTGCCGATGAACCTACCGGTAACCTCGACAGTAAAATGGGAGCCGAAATTATGGACTTACTGTTCCAGTTGAATAACGAAGGCGCTACCATTGTTATGGTTACGCATGACGAGCATATAGCCAAAAAAACCAAATGCATTGTCCGCTTTTTCGACGGACGCAGGGTGCAGTAATGAGTTAATATGCCAATTAGCTAATGAGAAAATAATTTTCAAATTATCACATTAGAGAAATCGTGTATCTTGATACGCGATACCAATATTCAATTATAAAATTCAAATAACAATTGTTATGTACAAAGTATATTTTAAACAAGCGCTGCATATATTAAAGCAGGATAGGCTGATAAGCGCAATCAGCATAATCGGTACGGCTTTAGCCATTACCATGATTATGCTGGTGTATATGGTACAAGAGGTTAAAACGGCTAATGTATTGCCCGAAATACATCGGGACAGATCCATGTATTTAAATATGATGGATATAAAATACAATACGGGAGGGCGTTGGCGTGCTATGTTAAAATACGAGGCTTTAAAAGAGTGTTTACTGCCATTGAAAACACCTGAAAACATAAGCGCTACCGTTATGTTAACAGATGCCGTTGTTAATATGGAAGGAAGCGCCGAACGTAACACGTACCAGTTGCGGCAAACCGATGATAATTTCTGGAAAATATATTCATTCCCTTTTACCGAAGGCAAGGCGTTTACAAAAGAAGATTTTGATTCGGGCATACCGGTTGTTGTGATATCGCAAAAAATTGCCAAAGAAATTTTTAAGGGTCAGCAGGCTGTAGGTAAAACCATCGACATCAATTTTATACCCTATAAAGTGCTTGGGGTGGTTAAAAACATATCCATGTTATGCCGGTACAGTTTTGCCGATTTGTGGATACCTTATACAAGTGTGCCGTCTTATACAAATTCGATGTACAACTTTGTTGCGTTGGCAAAGCATAAAAATGATTTTGATGCAATAAAAGAAGAAGTACTGGTAAATCAGAAAAAATATAACGCTATCGATACGACAAGGGTTCTTGATTTAAATGGGCCTTATACCGTTTCGCAGATGTTATTAGACATTTACAGCAGCGAAGATGCTGCCAACGAAATAAAAGCCAATACACGCCGGAATATACTTATATTGGTAATAGCGCTGATTATACCTGCAATAAATTTGTCGAGTTTTAGTTTGTCCCGCATACGCAAACGCATGAGTGAGATAGGGGTGCGTAAGGCTTTTGGGGCAAATAAATTCAGCCTTATAGGTCAGGTGTTGTACGAAAATATGATAACCAGCCTGATAGGAGGGGCGCTGGGGTTTATTCTTTCGTTTATAGCTGTTGTAAGCCTCAGGGATTTGTTATTGTCCGATTCTTTATCCGTATTGCAAAGCGGTGAATTCGGGCTTTCGATGAGCGCTTTCTTCTCGCTTTCCGTATTCCTTGCGGTTTTCCTGGCCTGTATAGCGCTGAACGTATTGTCGGCAAGCATACCGGCGTTCCGGGCTTCGCGCTTACCCATTGTTAACGCGTTAAAAAGCTAAAAATTATGATAAAGCATATATTAAAAATAATGAAAAACGAACATAAATCCAATACTTGGATTATGTTGGAATTAACATTGGTATTTGTGGTTTTGTGGTTTTGTTTCGATTATCTGAACCTAATGATCCAACGTAAAACGGAGCCTAAAGGCTTCGATATTGAGCATACGTATGCAATAGATTTCGGAATAAAAGACGAGTATAAGGAATTGTACCACTTGTTATCGGGCAAGGCGGATAATGACACCTTAACGGATATATTTGTTGAAAACAGTTTACGGATTACCGAAAAATTAAAGCAGATGCCCGAAATCGAGGATGTTTGCTATTCAGGTAATTCAAAGCCCTATGGCTTTGGCAATTCATACTACAGTTTTAAAGTCGATACCGTTTACGCAATGGCTTTGACGAAGTATGTCAGTTCTGAATATTTTAATGTTTTCAAAATTAAAGTTGATAAAAATCCGGAGTACGATTGGGATAATCCTGCCTCCAAACAAATTATAATTGGCGCCAACGATGAAAATAATTTTGGAAATAGGCCGATTGATGAAATTAAAGTTGTAGCAAGTGGGAGGGATACATTGAGAATTGCTGGTATAGCAAACAAATTCAAGTATCTGGATTACGAAAGATATTCGGAAACGGCGTATTTGCTGATGAAAAGGCATAAGCTTATCCCGTACTCGTACGAAGGCGAAATAAGTTTTAGGGTAAAACCATCGGCCGATGTTGATTTTGTTGATAAATTTACCAATACTATTCAGGATAAGCTTGACATAGGTCCTTTCTATTTTATCAACCTCACGTCGTATCAAAAACAAAAGGAAGCTGTACTGATTTCATGGGGATATGCGGATAATTTCAAAAATATTTTCTTTGTCATACTTTTCATTGTTATCAATGTATTTCTGGGCATATTCGGTACGTTTTGGTTTCGTACGCAAAGCCGTCAGTCCGAAATAGGATTGCGCTGTGCAACCGGCTCGTCAAAAAAACAAATTCACGGGTTAATTATCGGCGAGGCTTTGCTTATGCTGGTAATTGCAAGTATAGCGGCAACCATAATATCGCTTATCCTTGGGTATTATGAAATTATTGGCGAGCTAGGTGTCCCGAGTGTCAGTAAAGCCGGTCATTTCGGTATTGTGCACTATTTGGCCAATTATTCGGTAACCATAATATTGCTTAGCATAATGGCGCTAATTGGCACGTATTTTCCTGCACGCCAGGCTATGAAGATACAACCCTCCGAAGCCTTACGGGCAGAGTAACGGATGTGCTAGTATGCTCGGTATGCTAATTTTTTAATTGGATATGCGTACATTGTATTGTGTATTGCAATTCTTCGCATATCGCACATCTAATTAAAAAAGTCTTGATACGCGATACCCACTACTTGATACTATTTTTAATTTAATATCAAACAAATAACAATGTATAAGCATATAATTACGGTGCATCTGGTTACGGTTTGCTTTATTTTAATTTCGTTGAGCTTAAAGGCCCAGGACACTCTCGTTATTTCACTTGAACAAGCCATCGAACAGAGCGAATACTCTGTCGATGCGCTTGTCGCAAAAAACCAGTTTAGGGCGGGTTACTGGGAGTACCGTACATACAGGGCAGAATTGCTGCCCGAAGTCATGCTTAATGGTACAATTCCGTATTATTCAAAATCGTATAATGAGTTTCAAAATTCCGACGGTACATATGGTTTTGTAAGTAACGATTACAGCCGGATTAACGGGAACTTGTCCATCAACCAGAATATTCCGTTAACAGGCGGTAAACTTTCGCTCGAAACAAGCCTCCAGCGGCTCGACCAGTACGGAGATAAATCATCGACAAGGTACATGGGTATCCCCGTACAAATAAGCCTTGAACAGCCTATTGCCGGATTTAACCGCGTTAAATGGCTCAAAAAAATTGAACCGATTAAATATGATGAAGCAAAAGCCATGTTAACAAGCCAGTTGGAAGAGGTGCGTCTTTTCGCCGTTCAGTATTATTTTAATTTATTGCTGGCTCAGGCCAATTTGGGTATAGCCAAACAGAATTACGAAAATACCGGCAAACTGTACAAAGTTGCCGAGGCAAGGCGTAAAATAGGGCAGATATCGGAGAGCGATTTGTTACAGCTTAAAATTTCGTTGTTAAAATCCGAATCGTATATGAGTGACGCCCAAACCAGCTTTAACTCGTCGATGTTTCAGCTAAGGTCGTTTTTGGGTTATAACGAGTCAGTTATCTTAAAACCCTTGTTACCCGGTTCCTTGATGAATAAAATGCAGCTCGATTACTCGAATGTTTTGTCTCTTGCGCTCGAAAATAACCAGTTTACACACAATATACAACGGCGTTTATTCGAAGCTTCGCGCGACCTCAGCCAGGCCAAAGCTGAACGGCGCAACATTAATCTGTTTGCATCTTTCGGGTGGTCGGGACAGGAAAACGAAGTTTTGGACATATACGGGAACCTTCGCGATAACAGGCTGGTAAATATCGGGTTGCGGATACCCATACTCGACTGGGGCAAAGGCAAGGGCAAAGTAAAACTTGCCGAATCGAACCGCGAACTTGTCGATTCGAAAATTAAAAAAGAACAATTGGAGTTTAACCAGAATATTTTTTTACAGGTTGAAAATTTTAACAAGCAATTTAAACAGCTTTCAATCGCTTCGGAAACCGACCATATTGCCCAAACACGTTACAATACATCGATAGAGTCGTTTATGCTGGGCAAAATTGACGTGTTGAATCTTAATGATGCACAGGTATCGAAAGATGAAGCCCGGCGAAATTATATTGAACAAACCTACCTGCTTTGGGCTTATTATTATCAAATACGAAGTATTACGCTTTACGATTTTATTAAGGGCGAAAAGCTTGCAACCGCTTATGATAATATTGTAAAATAACATAAATTTGCATGATATTAATTTAGACAATTTGTTGATAAATGGTATCACGTATCAAGACACGCGACACACGATTTTTTTAATATTGATGGTTAATAGTAAAACGTTAAGTGTTAGTCGTTAATTCTAAAGTGTAAAAACATTATATTCTGCTTATTTGTTTATGCTCTTTATTAGCACATTGATTAATTAACAAATTAGCGCGTTAAAAAATCTTTGATAGCATGATTTTAGTTTGTGATGATGATGCCGCCGTTCGTTCTTCGCTGAACCTTGTGTTGAAACGTGCCGGATATGAGGCCGAAAGCGTTTCGTCGCCACAGGAGGCTTTGGACTTTGTACGGCGCAACAAGCCGCAGCTAATACTGATGGATATGAATTATTCGTTGGGAACCGGCGGTGAGGAAGGCTTAATACTGTTGAAGCAGGTAAAAATATTTTTACCCGATGTACCGGTTATCCTTATAACAGCTTGGGGTTCAATAAATCTTGCTGTACGGGGGATACAGGCCGGGGCTTTCGATTTTGTAACTAAACCATGGAATAACCTGCTGTTGTTGCAAATCATCGAAACGGCCATACAGTT
Organism: Prevotellaceae bacterium; assembly: GCA_031263585.1. GTDB lineage: Bacteria > Bacteroidota > Bacteroidia > Bacteroidales > UBA932 > JAISFN01. Next base: position 12,347 of record JAISFN010000133.1, read on the forward strand.
GACACAGGGTAAGCAAGAGCTGGAAGATATCGACCGTTTGAATTTAAAGAATGTATCCGATAAAATTATCGGTAAGTCGCCGTTGCTTGTTAATGTGCTTAATACGGTTATCCGCATAGCCAAAACAAACGCGCCGGTGCTTATTACCGGCGAAAGCGGTACAGGTAAGGAACTTATTGCCGAGGCAATACACAGCAACAGCCTGCGCAGTAAAGCCCCTTTTGTTAAGGTAAATTTGGGGGGCATCTCACAGTCGTTGTTCGAGAGCGAAATGTTCGGACACAAAAAGGGTGCATTTACCGATGCTCATTACGACCGTATCGGGCGTTTTGAACTGGCCGATAAAGGCAGTATATTTTTAGATGAAATAGGCGAGCTGGATGCTTCGTCGCAGGTAAAATTATTACGTGTTTTGCAGGATCAAACCTTTGAAGTGTTGGGAGACAGTCGACAGAAACAAATTGATGTGCGGATTATAAGCGCCACAAATCGTAATTTGGCCGATATGGTGGCAAAAGGCTTGTTCCGCGAAGACCTCTTTTACCGCATTAACCTGATTACGATACGGGCGCCCGCATTGCGCGAAAGGATAGACGATATTCCCTTGCTGGCCAAACATTTTGCCGGTTTACAAACCAAAACAAACAGTTTACCCGCTGTCGAATTATCACCGGAAGCCTTGTCTTATTTAAAAAAACTACCGTATCCGGGGAATATCAGGGAATTAAAAAATCTAATCGACAGGACGATACTGGTTTCGGGCAAAAATATACTTACCGATATCGATTTTAAACAACAATATGTAGAAATTCCTGATAATAACATGATTACCGGCAACATATTGCCACTTGACGAAGTTGAAAAAGCAATGATTATAAAAGCAATGGAACTGTACGAAAATAATCATTCGAAAGTGGCTACGGCATTGGGCTTAAGCCGTCCGGCTTTATATCGGCGCTTAGAAAAATACGGGTTGAATAAATAAACATTAAGTATTGATAATCGAATATCATATAAACACTTATTATACAGTATTTTGTGTATTGTGGGGTGTGTCTATAATTTGTTAGGGTAACCACATGAAATTACATTTTATCAGGGATTGTTTTTTCATGTATTTGCCCTCATTAAAAAAGTCTTAATGGTTATATTCATATTACCTGATGTCATTTTCAATTAATTAAATCTTTAACCTACAGAAACTTTAATGAAAGTAAAATCACACCGTTTATTCTGGGTATCAGCAATAATTATTACTTGCGTCCAGATTATATTCGGCTTTTATTTTGCAAAAACTAATATTACGTTATTTTTTATTATAGAGGGCTTTGCCCTGCTTTCATGCATTTTGTTTATTCGGCTGTATAATTTACTTATCAAACCGTTCAAGCTAATATCGGAAGGGATAGACCTGATTAAAGCTCAGGATTTTTCTTCGCGTTTACGGGAAATTAATAATGCCGAGGTTAATAAGGCTGTCAGTTTGTTTAATCAAATGATGGCGCAGTTGAAAGAAGAACGTTTGCATCTCAGGGAACAAAATCATTTTCTCGATTTGCTTATCAATGCGTCTCCGCTCGGTTTTGTTATACTCGACTTTGACGACCGCATTAGCCAGATAAATCCCGCAGGGTTGAGATTGTTGAATATTAACGATATTGAAAGTGTAACCGGTAAAAAATTAAGCGAGACGAAGATTAATATTGCTAAACCCTTGGCAGAGTTGCAGGAAAACGATGACATTGTGTTGCGCGTGTCGGGAATAACCATGTACCGTTGTTCTCGTTCGTCTTTTATCGACAGGGGATTTCCGCACTCTTTCATACTCATCGAAGAGTTGACACATGAGTTGTTGCAGGTCGAAAAAAAATCGTATGAGGGAATTATACGTATGATGGCACACGAAGTAAACAATTCGATAGCGGCGGTAAATTCCACATTTAATGTAATTTCGGATACTTTACAAACAAATCCCGGCAACGAATTATACGATGCTTTACCTGCTGTCGATGCATCTATAAACCGCTGTATCCACTTAAGCCAGTTTATCAGCAATTTTGCCGGAGTGGTGAAAATTCCATTACCGACCTTCTCAAAGGTGGATATACATGAATTGCTGCATAATATCGAGAGTGTATTCAGGGTGGAATTTCAGCGGCGTACTATACGCCTTACGTTTAATTTGGCTGATAATCCGTTTGTTGTTCTGGCCGACGGTATACAGCTTGAGCAGGTATTTATCAACATCGTAAAAAACGCCTGCGAAGCAATCTGCGAAAATGGAGATATCCGCATTACTACCACTACATTGCCTTACAATATCCGGATTGAAAATAACGGCGAAGGTATTTCAAAGGAGATTGAAGACAAGTTGTTTATTCCGTTTTTTACCACTAAACCAAATGGGCAGGGGATAGGGTTAATGTTTATCCGCGAGGTTCTTATCAACCATAATTACAATTTCAGTCTTTCAACAATAAATGAATGGACAAGCTTTGAAATAAACGGATTTAAAAGCATATAATAGTATCACGGATCAAGAGGATCAAAGATACACGGCACACGATTTTTTAATGGATTATGGGTAATTTAGCGTAAATTTTCATTACTTTTGTTGCTTGTGTCGTTAAAAATGGGTATCGAATTATTTATAAAAGGCATTATAACCGGGCTGGGGGCATCAATTCCTTTGGGTCCCATCGGGGTTTTATGCATTCAGCGTACAATTAACGGCGGGCGCTCATCGGGCTTTTTTTCGGGCGTGGGAGCTGCTTGTGCCGATACCATTTTTGCTGCTTTTGCCGTACTGGGACTGGCTATTGTACAACAATTTATCGACGCAAATCTTAACTGGTTTTTAATTGGCGGCGGGATAATTGTGGCGTTACTCGGTTTGCGGATATATTTTACAAATCCGATAAAACAACTTCGGCAGAGGAAACAGGCAAAAGGCAAATTTTTCGAAGATTTTGTATCGACATTTTTACTTACACTGTCGAATCCGGGGGCAGTTTTTTTAATGCTCGGTATATTGGCGCTGGTGCAGCTCGATTTAGGGGATAGGATAAAAAGTTTCAGTGTAACAACTATATTATGGGGTGTTATGATTGGGTGCTGTATCTGGTGGTTTTTGCTTACATGGTTAGTCGACCGCTTTCGTCGTTTTTTCCGTATCCGCCAATTGTGGGTTATTAACCGTATTGCCGGAGTCGCTATTTTTATATTGGGTATTATATCTGTTTTTGAAGGCGTTTGGAATATGTTGTTCAACTAAATTTATTGTTAACTGATATTACGCAACAAAAGATTTTTTCTATACTAAAAGCATTCTCTTTGTTTTAAGGAAAATCTGTTAGATTTATATAGCGACTATCTGTTATGGGGTACCCAACAAACGACAGCTACGAGTTTATCGGCATTATTCAATGGCAGTTTAAGTCACGATGGTATTACTCGTTTTTTATCGGGCGAAGAACTAGACTCCAAAACCTTATGGTTAAAGGTTAAGCCTCTGGTTCGGGAATATGAAAGTCTGGAGGGCTGTTTGATATTTGATGACACGATAATAGAAAAACAGTATATGAACGAAAACGATCTGATATTTTGACATTGGGATCACAGCAAAAGCAGAAACATAAAAGGGATTAATATCCTGTCGGCTTTTTATGTTAGCGAATCCGCACAGGGAAATTCCAGTTTTCATATTCCCTTTGTTTACAGAGCGGTAAAAAAGATGTTTCGTTTCTGCGAGATAAAAATCTGCAAAGAAAAGCATCAAAGCCCTGTAAGCAAGAATGAAATGATTGAGGTACCGATAAAAAATCATATCCTGTTCAAATACGTTTTGGCAGATTCATAGTTTGTCTCGAATGATAAAATGATAATATGCACTTTATCGCAAAAAAGGAAAAAATTCATTTTCGACATAAAAGAAAATTGTTTGGCAATGGAAAATGAAATCGCTCGGAACCAAGGTCTGTGGCAAAACATTAGCGAACTGGATATTCCAGAAAATATCCCGATAAAAGTCGGGCTTAAAGATTGGGAATTCCCTGTTCTTTTAGTCAAACAAGTCTTTAAAAACAAGGATTGTTCCACTGGAGTCAGATTTTTGGTTTCCAATGACTATAATACTTTGTCTAACGATCAATTCATCGCACTAAGTACGTTCTCTCAATTATTTTATATTATTTATTATTTGTAAGTGTCTCATTTATATATATTTTATAGTTTTAATAGTATAAAATAATTTTGCAGATGTACTTATACAAAAAATAGTGGAGTGTAGAGGAATATCATAAAAACATCAAACAGAATGCTTCCATTGCCAATTGCCCCGCACGCTCAATTAAGAGGACAAAGCAATCATCTGTTTGTCTCGATTTTTGCATTCGTCAAATTAGAGAAAATTAAATTGGCAAAGAACTTAACCTATTTTGCTATTAAAGCTAAAATATATATGATGGCTCTTAAAGTGGCACTGAGTGAATTGAATTTTTTTAAGGATAATTTGAGCCCTGCGTAACATCAGTTTAATAACTTATTTTTTGTATATTACTTATTGCTATATTTGTCAGCGATACAAAGAGACTTTCATAATGATTTTGATATAGAGTATGATGAATATTTTTCGAATTATTAGCCTTTTAGGAAGTATTGCTTCAATATTAACTCTTATTTTTTCTAAAGAGATTTTGTCTAAAACTTCTCTAATATACTGCTTAGCTGGATTACTTTTTTTGCTATGTATTATACAGCTTATTAAAGATAATTATTTTCAGATTTTGTGGTCTAAAGCTAGAAATCTTTTTATAAGATTATTTAATAAAAAATTTAAATATAATGTATTCACATCCGAAATAGTTAAGGATGGAACAAACCTTTTATTGGACGATTCAGTGAGAAACGCTTATCTTTATAATAAAGTCTATATAACACTAAAGCCTAGATTAACAATTAATTCTGTTCAATTGGTTCTTTTTTCAAAATTGAAAGAATTGACTAAATATGGAATTAAAGCTGAAATATTTCTGAATGACTATAATGTTGATAAGGAAACAGTAAAATATTATAAAAATGTGTTGAAAAAGTTTATTCATTTTCGTCAACATTCAATATATCAATTAACTACTATGGAAAATAATGATTTTTCTAAAATTTTTAAGATTAAATTTGAAAAAGGAACAGAAGGTATAAAGGTATGTTGGTTGTTATCTCAAAGTGCAAATCTATTTATGAATAATGGGAGAAACAATGGGAAACTCAGGTTTGATATTTATAAAGATGATGACATTGAAGCCTCAAAAGTTGTATTTAACGATAGAGATGTATATACTTCTGATATTTTATATCCAATTTTTGAAATTATTAATATGCAAATACTATCAAAGCAAGGAGATAATCCACTTGAACATTATTTTGTTTTATCTGGTAATAATATGAGGAATTTTTGGAACGATACGCGAAAAATTTTAGGTCATAATTTTACTTCAATAGTTATTCCATTAATAAAGAATTTGACGAATGATGAATATGCAAATACTGAAGATAATACTAATTGCATATCATTTACAAAAAATAAAAATGATGAATTATTGAATAATAGGAGAAACGACTTGAAATTGGAATCTATAATTGAACATTATAAATTGATATTATTTAAAAATTTAGATATTTTAAGTTTAAAGAATCATAAAAATGAATTATGCTTCGATAAAAAATTATATTTTTCTAATTTCGAAGATTTTATTAAATATTATAATGAAAATATGACTGAACAAAGGAGAGAAAATTTTCTAATTGATAATTTTAAACTTCACGTAAATAAACTCATTGATTATGCAGACTAATAAAGATGTAGAAAAAAAACAAAAAACTTTAAAAAGAAAAAAAAGATCTGATAAGAAAATGGAGATTAAGAATAAAAAAATAGTAATATTAAAAGATTACCTCTGCTATTTTGACTAAATTTTCTTTTAAACTTGATTATGCCCTATTGCATTTGAATTATAATTGTAATTTAAGTTGCAGACACTGTCGTGTTCTTCCAAAAGAACGGGTTTGTAAAAACATGACGTATGATTTTGCAATAAATGTTATAAATCAATTATCGGGATTAGATGTACCTATAGTAACTTTTACAGGTGGCGAGCCTACTATATTTAATAAACTTATTGATTTAGTAGAATATACAATACAAAAAGGCATAAAACCAAGGTTGCAAACAAATTTTACCAATATAGATAAACTCTTTTTAGACAAATTTGTAAATTTAGGTGGGCGAATCATTTCTGTTAGTATTGATGGATTAGAAGAAACACATAATAATACAAGAGGTAAAGATGGATTATTTCAAAAAATAATAGCTTTAATTTCTAAATACAGCAATGTTATATCGTTTCAAGCTGACCTTGTATTATCAAAGAGGAATCAATCAGAAGTCTATATGCTAATTGATAAACTTCAAACGATAGGTGTAAAAGTTTTTTCATTCAGATCAATAGTTCCTGTTATTGAAGGTGATATCATTGATAATTATGATTTTTCTAAAGAAGAACTTTTTAAAATATATAAAGATATACATAAGAAAACGGATAAGTTTGAAGGAATAAAAATAGTAAGCCCTGATCCTTTGTATAATATATTTAAAATAATAGATAAAAATATCATACATGATGGGACTATTATGGGTGGCTGTTCAATAGGATTGGGGCTTTTATCAATACAGCCTAATGGAGATGTATTGTCATGTACATTTATTAATAAACCTCTTGGTAATTTACATAAAGAGAATTTAAAAAACATCATAAAAAAAATAAATGATGATGAATTTATTCATAATGTATTATTGAGAGAAAATATTAAAAAATGTTCAACATGTAAATACAAGTATTTATGTGGAGGATGTAGAGCTAGGGCTTTGCATTTTAGCGATAATATATTGGAAGAAGATCCCTTATGTTTTATTGATATGTTATGAATTATATTGAGTTAATGAAAAAATAATATGACTATTGTATATTTTGCCTAAAATTACATGGAAAACACATAGAATGAATGGAATAACCCAACATATTCATAGATGATATATCTTATTGAATATCAGATATTCATAAAATTTATTGTTAACTATACTAATTTGAAAATGCGCTAATGGCTAATTGTGAAGTGTAATATGTAAAATGTTGATTTGTTTATCGGCATATTGTCTCATTAGCAAATTAAAAATTTTTGATACCATATTCATTAACGTGTACAAATTTTACTAAAAATGCAGGTGTGATAAATATACAATTTGTGTATCAAAAGCTTATAAAATTATGTACTTTATTTTTGGTATTGATTTTAGCCGTATCGTGTACTACCCCGAAACGTATGGCCAAACCTTCGCCGATTTCTAAAAACCAGGTTAAAGTTCTCGAAAAAAAGCTGGGTTTTTCAATTTCTGCAAACGACCCAAACATAGCCTTGTATAACGAGGCCGCGCAATGGCTGGGCACCCCGTACAGGTATGGGGGGATGAGTAAAAAAGGCGCCGATTGTTCGGGTGTTACCCTACAGATATATAAGGCTATATATAAAAAGAACTTGCATCGCACCTCGGCAGATATGGCCAAGCACGATGTACGGAATATTTCGAAAAACTCATTGCGTGCCGGCGATTTAATATTTTTTGCTACGTCGCGGAATAAGAAAGCGATAACCCATGTGGGTGTTTATTTAAAAAATAATTATTTTATTCATGCATCGTCAAAAGCAGGGGTTGTGGTAAACAACCTGAGTGAAGATTATTACAAGAAAACCTATAAACAAAGCGGACGCGTTAAATAAATTAGAGAATGTGCTAATGTGTCGATATGCCAATTTGCTAATAGTAAGACGATATGCGTACAGCGTATTGTGAAACATAAATTAGCTAATGTGAGAACTATTATTAAATTCACTCAGTTACTAATTATCAAATTAAAAAAAATCACATATCGCATTACATATATCACATATCCGGTTAAAAAGTTGTGCGTTTTGCGTCTTGATACATAATATTAATTATTTTCCATTAATCAAGTTATGTTATTGAAAAAAGTTGTGGTTGCGATGGATTCCTTTAAAGGGAGCCTTAGTTCGGAAGAAGCGGGAGAAGCTGTAAAAAAGGGGGTGCTATCGGTTTTTCCGGATTGTAATGTGCTTCAATTTCCTGTTGCGGACGGGGGAGAGGGGGTTTTGGAGGTGTTGGTATCGGCAATGCGGGGGGAATATATTTCGGTACATGTCCATAATCCATTGATGGAATTGATTGAGACCCGTTACGGAATTTCAGGAGACGGAAAAACAGCGTTGATTGAGATGGCATTGGTTAATGGACTGACGTTAATACCTATATTTGAAAGGAATCCGATGCAAACAACGTCATTCGGGTTGGGAGAATTGGTGAAAAATGCATTAGATAGGGGATGCCGTGATTTTATTATCGGGATAGGAGGGAGCGCTACCAACGATGCCGGTTTAGGCATGCTTCAGGCTTTAGGTTTTCATTTTTTCGATAAAAACGGGAAGGAATTGGGCATGGGTGGTAAAATTATGCCGGAGGTGACGTCAATTGATTTGTCTTTGGCTCATCCTGCCTTAAAACATGCCTGTTTTACGATTGCCTGCGACGTAAACAATCCGTTTTGCGGGCCAAACGGCGCGACTTATGTTTTTGCTCCTCAAAAAGGCGCCGATGCAAATATGCTGCAAAAACTGGACAGTGGCATGTTTTCCTTATCGAAAGTAATTGCGGAAACAACAGGTCAAAATATTATTGATTACCCCGGTGCAGGCGCTGCAGGGGGAATAGGAGGCGTTTTTCGGGCTTTTTTAAATGCTATTTTAAAACCCGGTATTCAACTTTTATTGGACAAACTTGATTTTATGGAAAAGATAAAAGACGCCGATTTGATTATTACTGGAGAAGGTAAGGTTGATAAACAAACGCTAATGGGTAAAGTCCCTTTTGGGATTCTGGAAGAAGCCAAAAAGCAAAACATTCCGGTAGTAGTGATTGCCGGAAGCATGGAAGATACTGCGGTGTTGAATGAAGCTGGTTTTAAAGCCATTTTTTCTATAACTCCGGGTCCAGTTTCGTTGGAAGAAATTACAATGCCCAACACAGCAAAAGCAAACGTATTCCGTTTAAGCTCTCAGATATGTTCTGTAATCTCTCTTTTCAATAAATAATACACCTTGATTTGTCCATGTATTACAGGCTTCACAATCTTTACAGCTATAACGTTGCTTACCATTTGGGAATCCCCATTTTATTACATGAGGACCTTCACGAATCCAACACTTTTTATTCATAATACTAAATTTGAAAACGGTTTCAGTAATATAAATTGAAACCGTTTATCAATCATTACAGATGCTTATTTTACCAACTATTTTTGTCCATTATACTTTTTAAAAATTTTGATATATTTAGCCAGTTTTGCCATACTTAACATAGCTAAATAATGGGGAAATAGTATATAATATAATCCTTTAATAGTTACTTACATGTATTTCGGCTTTTTGTTTTTAATTGAGAATGGAAATTAATTCTCCATTCTCAACGTTTCATTTTCTACTAAAACCGGTAAGCCACACCTGCCGAGAGCAGTAGTCTGTTCCATGTACTGCCTATTTTATATTTTGCTTCGCCGTTTAGAATAAACTTGTCAGTAAGTTTGAAGTCGATACCACCGCCAATGTTGGCTCCAAATTCGGAAGAAGAAGCGCTGACTCCATCTCTCATAGCCGTCTCTTCGCTGAAATTAACTTTCGAACCTAAAATTCCTACACCTGCCAACGGGTATAGCGTAATTTTATCGGTCAGAGGAAACAGATAATGTGCATTTACACTCGCGTCCCACATACTTATATAATTCTTTTTCAGGAAATAGGTGAACGAACCTTCCAAACGGATGGGATTTAGTATATTATACTGAAATTTCGCACTAATACCGATATTGGAATAACTGTCGCCCGAACTGAATACCACATTAGCGCCCACAGCCATGTCACCCTTTTCCTGCGCATTGGCTGTCATACTCATTGTTACTACCGCGATTACAATAACCGCCATTCTTTTAAAACATTTTTTCATTGTTAGATGTTTTGATTTGTTAATATATAAGAATACTGTATGTACTTGCTTTCTTCGATTATTTTATGTAATTCCTGTTGCACTTGCTCCATCTTGTCGTAGATGTTTTTAATAGCTTTGATTTCTTCTTCGGGAATGAAAATAACCTTTTCATCATTAGGCAATTCCTTTTGCCTATTCATATCGTCGTCCATGGTAATTTCCCATTAAAACCTTAAGTATGTTCCACGCAGCAGTATTGTTGTTAATATCAATGACAAGACTCCAAAAACCGTTACCGTTATTATCAGGCTGATTATGCAATACGAAGACTGTTTATCGGCAGGGACTTTCATTATTGCTTGTAAACCAATGTAAAGTAAATAAAGGCTGTACAAACCCGCCAATGAAGCCAGCCACCAAAGCGCAGGCAAAATGTAGAACATGCCTGCCACAAACATTGGTGTATACGTGTATGCTACAAGCGAAAAAGCGCGACCGAAATCCTTTTTTACTCCAAAACTATCGGATAAGGTATTGATAATAAGCGCTGTGATATATGTTCCGCATAGTATTGCCGCATACTGCACAATTGCTTGTCGTATACCCCATCCAACATTACTGAAATGTACGCCAAATACCGAGTAGCCTACCAATCCGTAACCGATGAAGGCGGCCACGGCAGGTATAAGTGACAGAGGTACAACGTAATTTGTAAATACTTTCATGTGAGGCTTATTTTCTGTCTCGATGACTTGCCACTCTGTTTTAGGAGTAACCGGAATATTTTTTACTTTGCTAATAATTTCCATTTTCTTATTAATTTTAAGTTCGTTAACTTTAAGTTTTGAATCTCCAATTCGGTTTTAATTATATAGTTTACAATAAATATTACTGATATTTATCATGGCATAAAGCCCCTGTATTTGCATAACCATCTCAATGAATTCTCCTACAAATTCAATCGAAGGTATTTTGGCGGGGCTTTATTTGACAGGATATTCGTAGCTTGCACAGCTTCTAAAAATCAATTTAGGTACAATTATGGATAATCGTTTATATAATCTTCACAAACTCTACTCTTCTGTTTTTAGCACGTCCCTCATCGGTAGAATTATCGGCAATAGGATTGGTTTGACCTTTACCTGCGCTTTGGAGGCGATTGGCCGCAATACCCATTTCCACAAGCTTATCCAGTACGGCCTGGCTGCGGGCATCGCTAAGAGTTTGATTAGAGGCTGCATTGCCCGTATTGTCGGTATGCCCTTCGATACTGAATTTGAGTTCGGGCTTTTCATTCATCAGCTGTACAATGCGGTTGATCTCGCCCATACTTTCGGGTTTGATTGTCGATTTACCCACATCGAAAGCATTTATTTTGATTCTTTTCAAATTGTAAAAGCTAGCTTAAACTAGAGTCGATTTGGGAGAACTTTTTAGCATGTTGTAACAAAAGTAAAAAAATGCCGTATAATATATATTAAAACTATTTAATCAATAACTTAAGTAAAAATACATGAAAAAGATAATTTTACTGACAATTTTGCTGGGAAGCGCTTGTTTTTTACAGGCGCAAGATAAATTTTCAAAAGAAATTCTAATCAAAGATTTTTTGGAGTTTACAGAGATACTCAAAGCCACGCATCCCGATCCGTACAGTTTATTTGGGGGGAAAATGCAGTTTCACCGTCAGGCGCAAAACGTAATGGAGGGTATTGATAGCGCGGGCTTAACAAAAAATGAGTTCCGGAATGTTTTATCCCGGTTTATTTCAAAATTGCAGGACGGGCATACCTTTATCGTCAGAGATAATCAAGAGCAAAAGAAAACAGCTAGTAAGGTTCTGAACCTTGAATTTAAAATTCTTAGCGATGGTTTGTTTGTATCCCAATCGGTAGACGGTATTTATAACGGGCATAGAGTTCTGGCGGTTAACGGTATCCCGATTGATAGTCTCTTAAGTTTGGTGCAAATGTTGGATCCTTGTGAAAATATATATGGCGCGTATTTTTCCCTGGTACGGATATTATCTTCCGAAAATTCTGTGCATCGTTTGTTCCCGGCAACAGAAAACGGTAAACTGCGGATATTGCTCTCAAAATCCAAAAATAGAAACACCGAATATGAAATAGAGTATGTTGATGCCGGTAAACGCATTATCAGGTCCTTATCATCCGCACAACTTAAAACCGAGATGCCGAAAGCCGCTCCGTTTTGGTATAACTTTATCGACGATGCCAAAAAAATCGTTTATTTTTCATATCCTTCCACATATGCGCGTGAAGTGATCGAGCTGCAAAAATCTTGGGGACAGGATTATACTGGAAATTTAAAAATGTTGTATAACAGGTATGGCCTGGGGCAGGTTCCGGAAAACTATACCGAAGCCATTGCCAAAATACCCTCGATAAACGAAACCTTTTTCGAAATGCTTTCGAAAATGAAAAAGAATAAATCAACGCACCTGATTGTTGATTTGCGGCAAAACTCGGGAGGGTGGACGCCTATTAACTCGATGAGCTTTTATATGTTAAAGGGCGATGCGTATTTTGCTTACGAATGTGAAGCCGAATATAATACCCTGATATCGGAGAGATACCTGCAAAAAAGGAATATAAGCATCGATGACTACAATAAGCAAAGCGGGGGCAATTATAAAGTAGGCGATTATAATTTTGGCTATTTTATGGGCGGCGGCTGGCCAGGCGATATGACGCTCGAAGACCGGCGTACAGCAAATTTTGAGTATAATTTACCCAAGGATATCAGTGGATTGGAACAATTACTGTCATTAAACGGTAATGCGGCGTACTCGCCTAAAATAGTTATTGTAACGTCTCCGGCTACATTCAGCGCGGCATTTCATTACATGTACTTTTTACAGGAGCTTTGTAACGCGGTAGTGGTGGGCGTATCTCCCCGTCAGGCATACAATAACGGCATGGAGTCAACGTTTGCTACCTTACCCGAAACAGGGGTAAGTATTTCGGTATCCAACTCGTACCAATTGTTTTATCCATCGGACATGGAAAAAGGGCGTGTAATGATTCCCGATTATCCGTTTACATCAACGGATTTTGTAAAATACAACTGTGATAATAATGCTGAAATACTGTATATTATGGACTTAATTGCATCGGGGAAGATATAGTGCGAAATAAGTAAGATTAAAAGTATATTTAAGATTATCGATTTTAGGCTTTTATAATATGCTGATATAATGCGTTTTATGATTTTAAAATCTCCATAGCTTTTTTGCATTTACTGAATATGGTTAATTATAGATTTCATAAATCCTTCTTTTAAAGAGTATTCAGATTGAATAAACCGTTTTATTCCCAGCTTTTGTATAACAATATTGGTAAATATGCTTGCCAGTACAATCATTTCGGCGCGCATTGTTTCCATTCCCTTCATTTGCATACGCTGTTCGATAGTTGAATCTGCCAGGCGCCTATGCAATTCGAAATAGTCGTTAAGGGGTATGTCGAACGACAACGCATCACCCGGATTGCCTTGGGTAAGCAATGAGCGATAAGTATCAAACGAACCCGACGAACCGATTAAAGTTTTTACCGAGTATTTTGCAGCTTCAATCCAAAATGGTTCCAGTTGCATCCAGAAGTAATTTTCAACCTTTTCAAGTGTCGGGGGCAGTATCGGGTTCTCGGGTTTAAACATGTCGAGTACACGGGCAATGCCCAGCGGAAAGCTGTGTTTCCAGTAAATTTGTTGCCCGTCAGCAATAATAAGTTCATTGCTGCCGCCCCCAATATCAAGGGTAATCGTTGTCTCGTTGCCGATGTCGATGGCTTGTTTTACTCCTTCAAATATGTAAGCGGCCTCCTCATCGCCCGAAATGACAGTTACCTCAATACCGGTTTGCTCCTTAATGGCCGCAATAAAATCGTTTCTATTATCGGCTGTACGTACGGCCGATGTTGCTATGCCTATTATCCTATCGGCTCCGCCTTCAGCCTCAATTATAATTGTATAATTTTTCAATACATTTATCGCCCTGTTCATGGCCAACGCTGTTATCAGATGTTGGTTAATCCCTCCTTCTCCTATTTTGGCGGGTAGTTTGCCGGAATACAGCGTTGTAAATGTATGGTCGGGATTAATTTTGGCCAGCAATAAATTGAAAGTATTTGTTCCCAAGTCGATTACAGCAATACGCATAAATTTTATAATTTGAGCAAGCAAGGTAATTATTTTTTTGCAATTATCCTTATTAATGTACCAATTTGCTGATGTGCTAATATGTTGATTAATTAATACGTTTTTATTATCTTAAATGAAACGAAAAATGCTAATGTATATTAGCAAGTAACCCAATATATTGCATTATTTACATATTGACAAATTAGCACATCGTTAGAATTCCCGAAATTATCGTAAATTTGTAGATATTTTAAATAATTGTTGTGTTTTTTGTCATGCTGAACGTTAGTGAAGCATCTTGTTATTCAATAAGAGATAGATACTTCATTTCACTCAGGATGACAAAATGCATTAATAATTTTTTTAATAGTTTGATACTTATGAAGGCTAAGAAAATTATTATAGCAATCGATGGATATTCATCGACAGGGAAAAGCAGTTTTGCAAAAGCAATTGCCCGCGAGTTGGGGTATATATATGTCGATACAGGGGCTATGTACCGTGCCGTTACATGGTATGCCATGCAACAACGCCTGATTTATACCGATGGTACAGTAAACTCGGATGTACTGATTAAACAGTTGCCTCTGATTAACATTGATTTCAGGTTTAACGCGGATAAGGGAGTCAGCGATACCTATGTAAACGGTGAAAATGTTGAACAGAAAATCCGGAATATCAAGGTATCTCAGTATGTTAGCCGGATAAGCGCCATACCACAGGTACGCGAAGAAATGGTACGCCAGCAGCAGCTTATGGGTAAAAACAAAGGCTTGGTAATGGACGGGCGCGATATCGGGACAGTTGTTTTTCCGAATGCCGAGTTAAAGCTGTTTATGACTGCCGACCCCAAAGTACGTGCCATGCGCCGTTACAACGAACTTACGGCAAAGGGCGAAAAAGTAACGCCGAAAGAGATAGAACAGAATATCATTCAACGTGATTATGAGGACAGTAATCGCATAACAAGCCCCTTGCGTAAGGCCGATGATGCTATCGAGCTTGACAATAGTAACATGACTCAGGAAAAACAAATGGAGTGGTTTAGGAAACTAATTGAAAATGATAGCAAAATTTTTTAATTTGCTGATATGCCAATGAGAGAATCAATAAATAAGCAAGTCAACAAATAAGTATATTTACGCTTAGCCCTTAACAAATTACGATTGATACTATGATTGTTGAAATAGATGAAAAGTCAGGCTTTTGCTATGGTGTGATCCGGGCGATTGAAACTACTGAAAACGAATTGGAGCATAGTAAATACTTGTTTTCATTGGGCGAAATTGTACACAATGACATTGAGGTCGACAGGCTTGAAAAAATAGGACTGCACACAATTGATCATAATAAAATTGCCGATATAAGTGGACAGAAAATGATTATCCGTGCACATGGGGAGCCACCTTCGACCTATCAAATTGCAAAGGAAAACAATATCGAAGTAATTGATTGTACCTGTCCGGTTGTGCTGAAATTGCAGGAGCGCATAAAGCAATCGTACGAAGGAATCAAGGCAATTAACGGGCAGTTAATTATTTTCGGTAAACGGGGGCATGCCGAGGTAAACGGACTTATAGGCCAGGTTGACGGCGATGCCATTGTAATTGAAAAACTCGATGAAATTGAACAGATAAATTTTGAACGACCAGTGTATTTGTTTGCCCAAACAACCAAAAGCATGGAGGAATTTGAAATACTGCGCCATACAATTTTGCGCCGCATGAGGCAGGCATTGGGTACTGAGCGTGTACCGTTCGAGAGCCATAACTCTATTTGCCGACAGGTGGCCAACCGCAAGCCTCATCTGGAAGATTTCTCGCGCAAGCACGATGTCATCATATTTGTGAGCGGCAGGCAAAGCTCCAACGGGAAAATATTGTTCCATGCATGCAAATCGGTTAACGAGCGCACGTATTTTGTAGAACACCCCGAGGAGTTAAAATCGGAATGGTTTGTTAATTGCTGCTCAGTAGGTGTTTGCGGGGCAACCTCTACACCCAAATGGCTGATGGAAGATGTTGCTAACGAAGTAAAAAGAATGAATAGTTGATGGTTTAATGACTTGAAAATGGGACTACGTATCATGACACACAATTTTATTCATAAGCTAATGTGCTTACTTGATAATTGTAAGGTATCAATTTGTTTATTTTTATTTATTGATTCTCTCATTAGCATATCAGTAAATTAAAGATGCTACTATTTAAAAGAGTATATACATTGGTAGAATATTTAAACAGCTTGGTGAGTTTAAAACCTTTTCTTTTAAAAGGGTAGGAGGGCGTTATGTTTGTTGACGTTATATTGCCTTTGGCATTGTCCGAGTTATTTAGCTATTCGGTTCCTGCGGAATGGGCAAATACGATTGTTCCGGGTATCAGAGTTGCCGTACAGGTGGGGCAGAAAAAACTCTACTCGGCTATTGTGTATAGGGTATATGAAGATAAACCTGCAACGGGCTATGTTATTAAAGAAATTTTTTCGGTACTGGACGAGACCCCGATTGTTAACGATTATCAACTGAAATTGTGGGAGTGGATTAGTGCGTATTACATGTGTAGCTTAGGCGAAGTAATGAAAGTCGCCTTACCTGCAGGGCTGAAAATGGAAAGCGAAACCCGCGTGTGTATTGTCCCGTTTGACAATATTGATGTCGATTTAAGCGATATCGAGAAACAGATTATCCGGGAACTTGAAGATAAAGAACGCAGTATTGAAGAACTATACAATCGTACAAAACGCCGGAATATTTTGCCTGCCGTAAAATTATTGCTGGATAAAGGCTTATTGAGCATCCGCGAGGAACTGAAAACCAGCTATCGGGCTAAAACGGCAACATTTGTACGCTTGCATCCGTCTATCGACAGCGAGGAAAAGCTGAACGAGGCTTTGGAAGCGGTAAAACGTGCGGATAAACAACGTGCAATAGTGGAGGGATATATTCATGCCGCAAGCCCTTTGAGCTACAAGGTTCCGGTGGAAATGTCTAGGAAAGAGCTGCTGAAACTGAGCCGTTCTTCGTCGGCAGCGCTAAAAGCCTGTGTAGATAAAAATATTCTGGAGTATTTAGAAAAACAAATCGGGCGTATTGATAACAGTGCCGTTTCTGTTAATGAAATTAGTAATTTAAGTAGTATACAACAGCAAGCATTCGATAAAATAAAACATCAGTTCACCTTGCATAACACAGTATTACTGCACGGTGTAACGTCATCGGGTAAAACCGAAATCTACATAAAGCTTATCAGCGAGCAATTGCAACAAGGCAAACATGTACTTTACCTGTTACCCGAAATTGCATTGACAACTCAGATAATCCATCGTTTAAAAAATGTTTTCGGGAATAGAATAGGTGTTTATCATTCGCATTTCAATAACCATGAGCGTATCGAGGTTTATAATAATTTGCTGGAGGCGAATAATGACAGCGGTTTTGTAATTTTGGGAGTACGGTCGTCGATATTTTTGCCCTATACAAAACTCGGTTTGATAATTGTAGACGAGGAACACGAGAATACCTATAAACAGTACGATCCGGCGCCCCGCTACCATGCGCGCGACTCGGTAATTGTGTTGTCCCAATTGCACGGGGCCAAGGTATTACTGGGTACGGCAACCCCGGCTATCGAGACATATTATAATGCAGTTAACGGTAAATACGGTTTGGTTAAGCTTTCTGAGCGCTTTGGCAATATGGAATTACCAGTTGTTGAAACGGTAGATATGGTGCGTGCCCGTAAACGGAAACAGGTACATACGCATTTTTCGGGTATGTTGCTCGATGGCATACAAGATGCTCTGGAACAAGGAGAACAGGTAATTCTTTTCCAGAATCGGCGGGGATTTTCTCCCTTTGTTATGTGCCAAACATGCGGTTATACGCCCCGCTGCGAGTATTGCGATGTCAGCCTTACGTATCATAAATACAATAGCCAGTTGGTATGCCACTACTGCGGCTATGCGATATCCATGCAGCACCATTGTCCGCAGTGCCAAAGCGCCGATATACAGGCGTGCGGTTTCGGAACCGAAAAAATAGAAGAAGAACTGAAATTACTGATTCCTGAAGCGCGTATCGAACGCTTAGATTTAGACAATACGCGGCAGAAAAATGCCTACGAGCGCATTCTGCACGATTTCGAAGAGCAGGAAATCAATATTCTTGTAGGTACGCAAATGGTAACAAAAGGCCTTGATTTTGATAATGTAAGCCTTGTAGGGGTGTTAAATGCCGATAATATGCTTAATTTCCCCGATTTCAGGGCACACGAGAGAAGCTACCAACTTATGGCGCAGGTAGGTGGGCGTGCAGGGCGCAAAAATAAAAAGGGCAGAGTACTGATACAGACATCGGACACTGGTAATCCCGTTATCCGTTACATTCAGCAACACGATTACCTGTCGATGTATAACTCACAGATTGAGGAGCGAAAGGTATTTAATTATCCGCCGTTTTGCAGATTGCTTGTTCTTACGTTAAAACATACTAATAAAAACGTGGTGGACGAGGCCGCAATAACACTCAGTCATACATTAAAAGCCATTTTCGGCAATCGTTTGGCCGGTCCCGAAACACCTTTGATAAACCGTATCCAAAATAAATATTTACTGAATTTCAGATTGAAATTGGGTAGGGATAAGGCTGCGCAACAGGCAAAAGTACTGTTACGCGAATGTTTCGATCAGCTTATACAATCGAAAAAAGAATACCGGACACTTAAAATATCGGTGGATGTAGACCCCATGTAAATAAAATGTGTTGTAAAATATATTATAATTTTTCTGAAAAATCATACATTCATATATTGCTTAACAATACTTGAGGATGCCATATAAATAGATATTGCAGAAAGCATTGAATTGTTGGTTTATTTTAACTCAGCTTTTTGCTGTGTCCTTTTCCTTAATATTAACCGTGTGGACGTATAATGATTATTTGAGTTAATTTGTCGGCTTATTCAACAAAATATTTATGATAAAATTGATTGTTGGCATAATATCGTTTAATTAAACGAAACTTTGTTTATTATAGTTGCGTATAAGTTAGTTATATAGCGCTATTTATTTAAATAGCGCGGGGTGTGCTTAGCGGGGATTATAGGAAAAACAGAATAAAGTCATAGTAATTATATGATAATAATTGATATAAAAGAAACAGTAAAACGTATTTTTACCGATTTTCTTGAAAAGAAAGGTTTACGGAGGACACCCGAACGCTTTGCTATTCTTGATGGGATATATTCCATTCAGGGGAATTTTGATATTGATATGTTGAATGAGCATTTAAAGAAAAAGAAAGTACATATAAGCAAAGCGACTTTTTACAATACCCTCGATTTGTTATTGGAGTGCCAGTTAATACAAAAACAACTTTACCGGGGGTTAAGCCGTTACGAAAAAGCTTACGAGTGCGCCCAACGCGACCATTTGATATGCACAAACTGCGGTGAGGTAATCGAATTTTGCGATCCGCGAATTAATGAAATTCAGGCAACTGCCAGTCGGCTGATGAATTTTGATATCAGTTATTATTCTTTCCAAATATACGGTATATGTGAAAATTGCAAAATGAAAATGGAGATATAGTATCAGGTAAATTGATAATTAAAGACTGAAAATTGTTTTGTTTATCACTAGATAGCGAATTTGCAATTATATAAGCGGTAAACTCGCAAGCTTTCGGTTGAGTAGTGTAATGTGCGAAAAATTGCAATACGCAATTCAGAGTATGCCGATTTTTTGAACAAAATCCCATAGTACAATGCCTACACTAACCGATATGTTAAGCGAATGTTTAGTGCCAATTTGCGGAATCTCGATACAATAATCGCTACTGTCAACTACTTCCTGGCTAATACCTTTTATTTCATTCCCAAAAACAAGTGCGTATTTTCTATTTTTGTCGGGCAGGTAGTCATTTAGCATCATGCTGTTTTCGACCTGTTCGATTGTAACAATGTTGTATCTTTCGTTTTTTAAGCTTTGTATGGCATCAATAGTATTATTAACATACTGCCACTCAACAGTATTTTCGGCGCCCAATGCCGATTTGTGAATGTCGGCTGTTGGCGGGGTTGCGCATATGCCACATAAATAAATTTTCTCTATCCTGAAAGCATCGGCGGTGCGGAATGCCGCGCCTATATTGTGCTGGCTGCGTATATTATCCAGTACCAGGACTAAGGGATATTTGGCGCTTTGTTTAAACTCGTCGGTAGTTAAACGATTCAGTTCGCTGTTGAGTAATTTGCGTGGCATGGCTTATCTTTTTATATAATTTTTAAAATCATGATAATATGGCAAAATGTTATACGTACAATATATTGTGTATTGCAATTTTTCGTACATTACACTACTCAACCGAAAGCTTGCGAGTTTACCGCTTATATAATTGCAAATTCGCTATCTAGTGATAAACAAAACAATAATTGATTAGTAGTGCTGAATTAACTTTTCAATTTTATTTATAATATACTTGTTCATAGTAAAATACAAGCGTTATTTATTTTTTTGATTTGAATTGAAAATATACCCCGCTATTTAAAATAGTTATATTTTTAATTACCTAATGAACAATATATTAACAAATTTCAGATTGATAAAAATATTAAAAATTAATTTGGTTTGGCTTTAACTCACCACTACTAATCTTCGATCTTCAATTTACAATACTTAATTAAACCGGTAAGCGGCCTTTCTCATATCATCAACCGATTTGAACGGTTTGTTTGGATTGAGATGGTTTTCAAGAAACTTATGGATTGTAAAGCGAATATCAGTTGCCGATTTCTGGTCCATCCTGTCGAATGAATGTCCGCCGGGGATATTTTCGAATATTTTGTATTCGAACTTTTTATTGGCTGCTTTTAATGCGTTAATCATGTGTTCAACTTCTAATACATTAACATCTTCATCGTTGGTGTTGGTGTGGATCAGTAACGGAGTTTGCAATTTATCAACATGCCATACGGGCGAGCGTCTGCGGTACTCTTTAATATCCTCATTAACCGTTTTTCCGATATGGTAGTCGTTCGAAAAATATTCAGCGTAATCAGGGTTCTTATAACCCAGGCGGGCAATTACATCCGATACGGGAACTCCGGCAAAACCGACCTTATAATCGTTCGGATACTGGAATAAATTCATAAGTGTAATCATTCCTCCGTGGCTCCAGCCCATAATTCCTATCCGGCGTTTATCTACAAATTTATAGTTTTCAACCATATAATTACGGCTGGCGTATACATCCTGATTCTCTAACCCTCCGTAATCAATGTTTTCATAGCTTGTCCGGCCATAACCAATGCTGCCGCGGTAATCGGCTGCTACAACAATGTATTCCTGTGCAATCAGTTCGCGGATAATGTGCGCATTGTAAGTAGACATATCGCCGTGTACCCCGCCGTGGGCATACACTATCAACGGATATTTTTTGTTTTCGTCGGCACTTTTGGGGATGAAAACATACGACCAGAATTTTACAGGATTACCCGACCCTTCGGCGGTTTCGCTCTTTTCTTTCCAACGCGGAGGTCCCGACATAAATACTTTATCGATATAGGCTATATCGCCTACTTTCGTGTACCACAATACATCATCAATTTTTTTGATAATTTCGTCGTGGGTATGTTTTTGGTTATTGATTGACGATTGCAGGCGTTTTATTTCCTTCAGAAGCTCGGCGTTATCCTGCCCCGATATCGTGCAATTGCTGTTTAATAGAATTAAGCAAAAACTTATAAAAAAGGAAAAACGTTTTTTCATCAAAATATATTTTTCAGGTATAAAATTAAAGAAAGAGTGGACAACTGATATCATTGTCCGCTGTATTCGGTAATTGTGTAATTATTTTACATAATTGGCGTTGTTCAAAAACTCGTAGCTTTGTTTTACGCTTTCAATCGGATTATTATTTGTATACTGTTCAACCTCTACATACCAGTCCTCGATTTTGTTGGCATATGCCAGTTCAAAAATCGGTTTGAAATCTATTTCGCCACTGGCGCCGATTTCCTTTTCGTCCTTAATATGCAAAACACGTATCTGCGATGCGTATTTTTTCATATAGTCTGAGGGGCTATAACCTCCTTTCATTATCCAGTATACATCAAGCTCGAACAATACGTTTTGTTTATCAACATTTTGCAACAAGTAATCGAAAATTATTCGGTCGTCGATTTTTTTAAATTCGAAAGCGTGATTATGGTAACCGAATTGCATGCCTGCCAATTTTACTTTTTGCCCCACCTCCGAAAAGTAATCGCAGTACATTTTCAGGTAATCGAGCGTACTGTTTTCGTCTACATGCATCGAGGGTTGAATCATATACCTGGTTCCCAGCGCAGCATGGGTTTCAATGGCCTGATCCCACCACGCCATTATTTCGTCGGCTTTTTCGGGCAAATAGGCTTGCCCCAGATGCGCGCTGGTGATTGTCAGATCTAAATCGCTTGCCATTTTTTTCAATTCGGCAGGCGCTAGTCCATAAATTTTACCTTTGTTATACGATGCCGTTTCGAGATTTTTATAACCCATTTCAGCAACAATTTTCAACACTTCGGCAATGCCTTTTTCATTTGCCATGTCTCGTAATGAGTATAACTGCAACCCGATGTTTTTGTTTGTTTTTTGTTTGCTTGTTCCTCCTTTACACGGTGTTAAAAGTTGCGGGGCGATAAGCCCTGCGACAACGGCAAACCCTGCTGTTTTTAGAAAATCACGTCTGGTTTTCATGGTTTTAACTATTTTATGATTAGTATTATGCTTTATTGAATAATATATATTCATATCAACTACACGAAGATAGGTATTTTTATAATAAAAATAAAATCTGTTTACGTTTGTTCTGATGGAAAATGACTGCCAGAAGCGGCAATTTGAAATGGAATTTAAACAGGGAATGAATTTTAACAGATTTTTTTCAACATTATTCTTCAATGTTTAAACGCCATAATATAAGCCTACCACACAGTACGCTAATTATCAAAATATTAATTCAACAGTATATTTTTTGTGTATAGTTCATATTTTTTTGTATTTTTGCAAGCTATTTTAGATAAATTTTGTGAATACACATAATACATATGCAATACCTTTGCGGGGGCTTAAGATAGGTGTTTGTCGTTTTGATTTTAAACTTGATGACGCTTTTTTTCAGATAATCGAAGGTTCCGAAATTCAACATGGTAGTGTGAGTGTAGATGCAGAAGTTGAGCGATATAATAATATGATGATAATCAACTTTTACCTTCAAGGTGAAGTAGAAGTTGCTTGTGATCGTTGTTTGGATTTATTTTACATACCGGTTGAGGCTGATGCTGTATTATCGGTACGTTTCTCGAATCTTATGCCAGATAATCAGGAATATCTTGCGGAAGATAGCGAAGAAGATATTATATTTGTAGATCCAAGTGACGAAATGTTGGATGTTGCCCATTATTTGTATGAAAGCGTTTGTTTGAGTTTGCCGATACAACGCATACATTCTGATGACGAAAACGGTAATTCGCTTTGCGATCCGGATGTTATTAAGTATTTAAGGCAACACGAAGTAAATTGATTCTGTTTTAATTATTATATCATTGAAAAACAATAAACTAATAAAATAAATATCGAATTTTAATTTTTAAAATAATAAAAAATGGCACATCCGAAACATCGAATTTCAAAACAACGTAAAGGCAAACGTAGAACACACTATAAAGCTGAGGCTCCTACTTTAGCAACATGCTCGAATTGCGGATCTACAATTTTATACCACCGTGTGTGTCCTGAATGTGGTTATTACAGAGGCAAATTAATGATTGAAAAACAAGTTGGAGCGTAAAACGCTCCAACCTTTTTATTTTATACTAAACCTGTAAGGATTTATTATATGCAGGTAAACTCTTGTGATTTTTAATCCATTATCTCCTGACTGACCGTATAAGAATGCATAAGTTAACACGAAGTATAACCCTTAAAATCACTCTCAATGATAATTGGTGTTGATGCAATGGGCGGAGATTTCGCCCCGAAAAATGAGGTGCTTGGAGCCATAAAAGCTTTCCCACGACTCAAAGCCGGTTCCCGGATAGCTCTTTTTGGAGATAAGAACCAAATTGAAGCTATTGCAAAAGCAGAAGGGTTTGATGTGTCAAATTTCGATGCCATACACACCACCGAAGTTATAGGGATGAATGATCTTCCGGCAAAAGCTTTTGTGCAAAAGCCCGATTCGAGCATTTCGGTTGGTTTTACAGCTTTGGCCGAAGGTAAAATCAACGGCTTTGCCAGCGCCGGAAATACAGGGGCCATGATGGCGGCTGCCATGTACAGTGTTAAAGTTATTGATGGTATTATACGTCCGTGTATTTCAACCGATCTCCCGTTAATGAATGGCAAGACGGCTTTGTTGCTTGATGTCGGCTTTAATTCGGACTGTAAACCCGAAATGTTGTATCAATATGCCTTATTGGGGTCTATTTACGCTTCCGAAGTTATGGACATCAATAATCCTCGTGTAGCTCTGCTGAATATCGGGGAGGAAGAGGAGAAGGGCGATTTATTGACAAAAGCTGCTTATGAATTAATGAAAGGTACCAGCGATTTTAACTTTGTCGGTAATGTCGAAGGTCATGCCATTCTTTCGGGTAAAGTGGCCGATGTTGTTGTTTGCGATGGATTTGTCGGGAATGTTGTCCTAAAACTGGCCGAGGGGTTTTATCGTGTTGCTCTTAAACAGGGGATAGATAATGAATACTTTAACCGTTTTAATTACGAAATTTACGGAGGTACACCTGCATTGGGTGTCAATGCTCCCGTAATAATAGGGCACGGAGCCTCGAGTCCGCGTGCAATTATGAATATGATTCTCCAAACCGAACACGTAATTAAAGCAGAGCTTGTGAAAAAAGTTAAGGAGGCATTAAACAAATAATGAAAAAAATACGAGCAGCCATAACTGGCGTTGCAGGTTACGTACCTGATTATATCTTGACCAATGAAGAGCTAAGCCAGATGGTTGATACCACCGATGAATGGATCATGACCCGTATTGGTATCCGCGAACGGCATATTTTAAAAGGAGAGGGAAAAGGAACCTCCGATATGGCCGAATTGGCGGTTAAAGAACTTTTTCGCAAAACAGGAACCAATCCCGATGATGTAGATTTGCTTATCTGGTGCGGTGTTACACCCGATATGGCATTTCCTTCAACGGCAAATATTATAAGCGATAAGGTAGGGGTAAAAAATGCTTTCGGTTACGATATTAATGCCGGATGTTCAAGCTTTTTATTTTCGCTGGAAACAGTTGCCAAGTTTATTGAAACAGGCTCGGTAAAAAAAGCCGTTTTGGTGGGCGCCGAAAAAATGTCATCCATAGTTGATTATTCCGACCGTACGACATGTCCTATTTTTGGCGACGGAGCAGGGGCGGTACTTATCGAACCTACCGAAGAAGATTATGGGCTTTTTGACTCGATTTTACATGTTGACGGTTCGGGACGCAAACACCTGTTCCAGGCGGCAGGAGGCTCACGTTATCCAGCAACTATGGAGACTGTACTACGTCGGCAGCATTATATTTATCAGGAAGGGCAGCCTGTATTTAAAGCGGCAGTATCCAACATGGGCGATATCACTTTAAAGTTAATGGAACGCAACGGGTTAACAAAAGATAATCTTAACTGGTTGGTTCCCCACCAAGCAAACCTCCGCATTATTGATGCTACAGGCAACCGGATTGGATTACCACGCGAGAAAATAATGATTACTATCGACCATTATGGTAACACATCGGCTGCAACTTTGCCACTTTGCTTGTGGGATTACGAATCGAAATTACATAAAGGCGATAATTTGGTGCTTACAACATTCGGAGCAGGTTTTACATGGGGTGCAATATACATCAAATGGGCTTATGACAGTGTCTGCGATATAAATAAGCAATAAATATATTATATTGACTATTTGTGTAAAAACAGAGTTTGAAAAATATAAAATAAATAATCATCAATCTTAAATAAAAAATTTAAAGGCCTCATAGTTCAAGGGATAGAACGGAAGTTTCCTAAACTTTAAATACAGGTTCGAGTCCTGTTGGGGCTACTCAAAACACATTGATAATAAATGTGCTATAAAATCACCTCTCAATTTTACGCCCAATAAAGTAAAGTTGGGTGTTTTTATTTTTTCAAATATCAAACTTTTGCTCATTAATAAGAACATAAAAGAATTTTCAAAATAAATTATGATTGTAGTATTTTATAACGATTTTGAAAATCTTTTTTCAAAGCAATTTCTAACTGAGGAATTTCTTTGTCAACAATCGCATTATAAGCATCTATTAAAGTCTGTATAGCTCCGATCCATGCCTCTGTACCTCTTGCATTTTCCATCATTTTTGCTGCAGAGTGTTTATTCCATACTTCATAAAAGTTCTTTCGTAGTTGGTTAATTAATCCTATAGTTTCCTCAACAAATACTATTTCATTTTCATCGTAAAAATTAAATAAAGAATTCATACTTTCTACTACTTTTTTTTTCTAAATCTTCTGTACTTTTATCGCCAGCCCATCGAACTGGTCTCATAAGAACTTCAATGGCTTTTTCCGATTTTGTAAACCTTTTATATATATACCTATATACCCAATACTTCCTTATATCCGTTGAGAGTCAAACCGGCACATAGATAAACGGTTTTGTAAACCTCCTTACCCGACGGGCTGTATGCCCTGTACAGCTACCACCCCGCCGGATGCAATTGCGGATGCAACGCTTTCCTCCCCGTAGCCCTCAAGAACGATAAGGATATTATTGCCGATATCTGGGAGCGCGGCGCGCGGGGCGTAAACGATAAGTTATTGCAGCGTTACGCCGGAGGCTACGAAAAAGCGGTAGA
>JAISFN010000160.1 GCA_031263585.1 Prevotellaceae bacterium
TTAACTGCCCTATACATATTCGAAAGAATCAAAGCGTTTGTGAAGATGTATCTAATCTGCTAAGCAAACTTGATATTTATAATTAGAAAATAGAAATGGCTATTTTTGAAAATAGAAATGTCCATTTTTTTAAGAACTTTATTAAACATTTCTGGGCTATACGGTTTTGATTGGCGCCCATTAATAGACAGCCTCAAGTTTAAACGAAAAGCCCCGAACCAAATTTGAAGCTTTTAAAATACGTTTCAAAAGCTTTTAATAAGCCTTTAATAAGCTTTTAAACGCTCAGGGCAACCGTACTAGAAAATATTGCTAATATAATATTATGATAATATGTGAGTTATAAAAATGATATTTCTAACATGAGTAGTGTTTCAAAAAGCATTCTGCATCAATTTATTGGCATCCAATCATGTAAAAGCGAATTTAACATTAATTAAATCATCAAAACAAAATATTTAATTAAAAAAATATCATATAATCAGTCATTTACAATTCAGTTGCTTGTAATCATTCTAAATAATAACTATACAGAGTTCTTAAATTTGATTATAATGAGCTATATATAAAAAGATTACATCAGCATACTTTTTACATTGCCACCCTACTATTATCTATCCAAACAAAATGAATTAAATTGCAATATTTTTACAATCAGATATTTACAAAATAGATGAAATTTTGTTGCAGTTGCCCTTTCAAATGCTTAAACAAATTATATCCTGATAATTGCCGCCAAGCGTTGCAAGGGGCGTGGCAAGGGGAAGCGCTTGTTCTTACCGCGCAAGCTTTAAACGAATTGCAGGCATTCAGATTATGTTCTAGCCAATTCGTTAGTTCAATAAGCGAGGACTTTTTCCCGAAGGTAAAAAAGATAAAATTACGGTTGTTCAATACATGCAATACCTCATCAAGACGCATATTAGCGCTGCCGTCGAAGGCAGTGCCAATATGGTAACGGTTGGGTATCACTATAAAGTCTTGGTTCTATATACTATTTTTTATTCTTTTTTATACCAGAAAAAGTATGATTGCTGCCGTTGTTTTTGCTCTTTTGTTTTAGGTATAAATACTTTTTTCAGGGTATAGGGGTCGATTCCGGTGTAATACATGGTTGATGATAAAGTCATAGGGGTAGGGGTAAAATCCTGTACCTGTTCCAGTTTAAAATTAAGCCGGCGAGTAATACCGACCAGTTCTTCCATATCGTTTTCGCTGCAGCCGGGTAAACTCGATATAAAATACGGTATCAGTTGCAGATTCAAACCATTTTTATGATTTACTTCGTCAAATTTGGTTTTCAATACTTCAAACAATTTAAACGAAGGCTTGCGGATGCTGTCCAGCACATGCCTGGCCGTATGTTCGGGCGCTACTTTTAACCGCCCCGATATATGGTGCAGCATTAATTCATCGAAGTATAACTCGCCGCTTTTATCCCTGAAGCCTGTTTCATCTAAAAACAGATCGTACCGAATACCGCTGCCTACAAACGCTTTTTTCACCTTTGGATGTTTGCGGATAGCTTGGTATAAGCCGGTTAATACAGAATGGTCGGTATTCAGGTTACGGCATAGTTGGGGGTATATGCACGACGGGCGCCTGCACAGTGCGCATATTTGCTCGTTTTTGCCCTGCATGCGGTACATATTTGCCGATGGCCCGCCGACATCGCTCAGATAGCCTTTAAAATCGGACATTTGGGTTACCGCTTCAAACTCTTTTAAAACGGATGTGGGAGAACGGCTCGATATAAATTTACCCTGATGTGCCGATATGGTGCAAAAACTGCATCCTCCAAAACAACCCCGGTGGATGTTAACCGAGTGGCGGATCATTTCGTATGCGGGAATGCGCTTATCCTTGTAACGCGGGTGCGGCAAACGGGTATAGGGCAAATCGAACGATGCATCTATTTCTTCCTCGCTTAGCCGAGGGTAGGGCGGATTTACCACGATGGTATTTACACCCGCATCCTCAAGCAGTATCACGCTTTGCATGCGGTTCGATTCGGTTTCGATAACCTTGAAATTCAGGGCGAACTTCAGCTTATCTTTTACCGATTCTTCGAAAGAGTGCAGGTAAATAGAGCCGGGTTGAAGGTAGCGCTTTGCGTCAGATTTGGGTATGCTGAAAGCGGTTTGCGGTATATCCCGTATAGTTTCAACAGTTTCGCCGTTTACTAACCGTTGTGCCAGTTCGCGGATGGGTTTCTCTCCCATGCCGTAAACTAATATGTCGGCGCCGCTATCAATTAAAATGCTTGGGTTCAATTTGTCCTGCCAGTAATCATAGTGGGTCAGCCTGCGTAAAGATGCCTCGATACCGCCCAATACCACAGGCACATCCGGATAAAGTTTTTTAAGTATTTGTGCGTAAACCGTAACCGCATAATCGGGGCGAAAACCGGCTTTACCCTCGGGCGTATAGGCATCGTTGCTGCGCAAACGTTTGTTTGCGGTATAATGATTTATCATACTGTCCATAGCGCCTGCCGTAACCCCGAAAAATAAGCGAGGCGCTCCCAGTTTTTTAAAGTCGCGCAAATCGTCGCGCCAGTTAGGTTGCGGAACAATAGCCACACGGTAGCCCTCGTTTTCCAATATACGCCCGATAACCGCAGCGCCAAACGACGGATGATCGACATAAGCATCGCCGGTAAATAAGATAACGTCGACCCAACCCCAGCCGCGTTGCTCCATTTCCTTTTTCGATGTAGGTAAAAAGTTTCCGGTGTTGTTCATTTTTCCCATTTACATGCAAAGTTACGCAAAAGTTGTATATTTGAGCGAATGTTAATTGTAATGAGTATGATCGATAAACAAATACACAACCGCTATTATTATAAACCCGGCGGCATTGTAATAGTTATAAGCGGGCTTATTGTTGCCCTAATAATTTTGGTTATCTGTTTAGGTTTGCAAGATTTTCCGGTAACTGTTTTTATTTTGCTTGTTGCAATAGCGCTTATTCCTATTGTGATAGCTTTACTATTATCTCCCATATATATAGAATTTAAAAAAGATTGCATTGAGTTGGGCAGGATAATAGCGCCGGAAAAAATTCCGTATAGCGAAATTACGGTAATTAAAAAAATCGACAGGAATGAGCTAAAAGGTTCCATACATTTATTCGGTAGTGGGGGACTCGGAGGCTTTTTCGACATTTTTCATAATAAAAAACTGGGTAGGTATTTTATTTTTACTAATAGTCGAAATAATTTGGTTTATATCGAATTGTGGTATAAAAAGAAATATGTTATAAACTGTCCGGATGAATTTTTTAATTGCATTCAGGAGAAAATGAATGTCTAAAATTCGATTACAATTATTTTGAATGAATTATATAATACCAAACTGTTGTTATTTTGTCATTGCCTTTGGAGAGCTCGCAAGCTCGGTTCTGAACAAAGTGAAGAATCCGGGATAAAGATGCCTCGTTTCACTCAACATAACAACTTGGCAGCGGTTTAGTATAATTCTTAATTCCTGATTTCTGTATCTTGGTTCTTATATTTGTAAACACAAAGGGCGCTCTGAGAGAACGCCCTGTATTTTTCATTTCGGATTGTATATTATTTTAATCCTCTGTTTTTAAGCAATGCATCAATCTTAGGTTCTGCACCGCGGAATTTAACATACATGGTCATAGCATCCTCGGTTCCGCCACGTTCCAGAATTTCTTTACGGAACTTGGTTGCAGTTTCCTTATCAAAAATATCGCCTTTTTCCTTAAATGCTTCAAAAGCATCGGCATCTAGAACCTCAGCCCAGATATAGCTGTAGTAGCCGGCTGTGTACCCTCCACCCATGGTATGGCTGAAATAAGTACTGCGATAACGCGGAGGAATTTGCTTAATTAAACCGCGTTTTGCCAATGTGTTGGCTTCGAAATCCAATACACTGAAATTGGCAGGGATCGAGGTCAATACATGGTAATCCATATCGAGGTACGAAGCTGCCAGATACTCGGTAGTGGCAAAGCCCTGACCGAATTTACCGCTGCGTTCCATCTTGTCAATTAATTCCTGAGGAATAACTTCACCCGTTTGGTAATGCTTGGCATATACTTTCAACACTTCGGGTTCGAAAGCCCAATGTTCCATAATTTGCGATGGAAGTTCAACAAAATCGCGGGGTACGCCACCAACACCCTGATATTTTACATTACGGAAAAGGCTGTGTAAAGCATGTCCAAATTCGTGAAAACAGGTTTCAACTTCATCGGCGCTTAATAAAGCCGGTTTATTGCCAACAGGGCGGGTAAAATTGCTTACAATAGTTACTAGCGGAGCTACACGCTTACCATTTTCATACGATTGGCTACGGTAACCACCGCACCATGCGCCGCCGTTTTTAGTACCCGGGCGGGCAAAAAAGTCGAAATAAAGAATACCTAAATGAGTCCCGTCGGCATCTTTACATTCAAAAGCCGAAGCCTCGCTGGTGGGCTTTGGGATATCCTTTACTTCGGTAAACGTAATTCCGTATAATTTATTAACTACATAAAACATCCCGTCGCGTACATTTTCGAGCTTAAAATACGGGCGGGTCATATCGTCGTTTAAACCGAAACGTTCGCTCATTAATTTTTCGCTGTAATAACGCCAATCCCAAGCTTCAAGCCCAAAATCGCCGCCGTTTTTCTTGATATAATCCTGCATATCGGCAGCATCTTTTTTGGCAACATTAATTGCCGGAGCCCATATCTGATCTAACAGATTATAAACGGCTTCGGGGTTTTTTGCCATACGGTCGAGCAAAGCGAACTCGGCAAAATTACTGTTACTCATTAGCTTGGCTTTCTCCAAACGTAAGGCAATCAATTGTTCTATAATTGGTTTGTTATCGTTTTTATTGAAATTGTTACCGCGGTTAAGGTATCCGCGCAACATTACCTCGCGTAAATAGCGATTATCGGCATATTGCAGAAAAGGCATTATGGTAGGGTTATCCAAACCAAACAGCCATTTACCCTCGTAACCTGCCTTTTTAGCACGCTCGGCGGCAGCGGTTTTTAAGTCGGCCGACAGGCCTGCCAAATCACTTTCTTTATCAACAAGTACTTGAAAAGCCGCAGTTTCGGCCAGCATGTTTTGCGAAAAAGTGAGCTGCAACATGGATAATTTGCCGTTCAGCTCTTTCAGTTTAACTTGATCCTGAGCCGAAAGCTCGGCGCCTCCGCGCACAAAACTTTTATAAGTTTCTTCAAGCAGGCGTTTTTCCTCACCTTTCAGCTTTTTATAACTCTTGTCATAAACGGCTTTTACACGCTTGAACAATTCGGGGTTTAATCGGATTTCGTCGCGGTGTAAAGATAATTTAGGAGCTATGGATGCCGCTATTTTCTGCATATCAGGGTTTGTATTGGCCGAATTAATCCCGTAAAAAACAGCACTGACTTTGCCTAAAAACTTACCTGCTTTGTCTAAAACAACAATTGTATTTTCGAAATCGGGAGCCTTTTTATTATTGATAATCGCTTCGATTTCCTGCTTTTGTAATTTCATGCCCTCTTCAAAAGCCGGCAGGTAATGTTCGTTTTTAATTTGTTCAAACGGCGGTGCGCCATAAGACGTATTCCACTCATTAAAAAACGGGTTATTAGCATTTTGCGCCATAACTGTAATTGATAATAATACAGTAAATAAACCTACTGAAAATAATTTTTTCATATAAAATTGATTTTTGCGGTGTTTTTTTAAGATTATCGGCGAAAATACTAAAAAACTGTCAGATAAAATAGTTTTTTTAGAATTTGTTGATAGAAAATTTTAAAGAAATGAAATGCTTGCTTCACTTAATATACACTATGCGGATAATTTACTTGGTAATTAATATTATAACTGTATTAGTCGGTAAATATCTTACGGTAAACGTGGCAGTAGGGTACGCCTCCGCGTTTATTGTAATATTGCTGGTGGTATTTTTCAGCTTTCCAAAATGTGCTGGCCGGTTCAATAGATGTTGCTACAGCATATCCCATTGCATTCAGTTTGTCTTTGTATTCCAGTGCAATACGTTTTTGTTCGTCATTTTTGTAAAAGATAACCGAACGGTATTGAGTTCCTACATCGGAACCCTGGCGGTTAAGTTGGGTAAAGTTATGAGTCTCGAAAAACAGTCTAATTAATTGTTCATAGGATATTATCGAGGGGACGTATACCACTTCGGCTGTTTCGGCGTGGCCGGTTGTACCTGTCGAAACTTGTTCATAGGTAGGATTATCAATTTTTCCACCCTCATAGCCTACAGATGTCGAAACGACCCCTTTAGCCCGTTTAAAGTGATATTCGGTTCCCCAGAAACAACCCGAGGCAAAATAAGCTGTACCTAATTGTGTACTTTCATCAGGTGTCAAATTTTTATGTTCCATCTTATTGTTGTTTGTATTTTGAGAACATGTCTGTTGCGCCGATAGCGACATAAAGCATATTATATTAGTATTAAAATAACTCTTTTCATTTTATAGCTCATTGCCTATAAAAACAAACATGTATAAGAAAGGGTTTAATTCCATTGGCAAATGCTGGCATTTAAAACCTGAAATTATAGGTAATTGAGGGAATAAAACTGAACAGGTATGTCATTTGGGCGTATTGGCTGCCATCATCATCGGTGCGGAAATTTATTATCCAAGGGTTTTTTCGCCCGTATAAATTATAAACCGATATGTTTAACTCGCTTTTCCAGCGCTTGTTTTTGTTTTTATTCAAATCGATGTTAACAGATGCGTCCATACGGTGATAGGCAGGTATACGGTATTTATTGCGTCCCGAGTAAATCGGGATGTAATCTCCCTGAAACTCATAACGTCCTTCGGGAAACGTAACCGGCTGTCCCGATGCATATACCCAGGTAACGCCCAAACTTACGCGTTTACTAATGGCGTAGTTCAGTACAACATTAATGTTGTTAGGTTTATCGAATGGCGCGGGATATTGTTTATTCTCGTTGATGCCCTCAACCGTACGGAAAACCCTCGACCATGTATAACTTACCCATCCGGTAAGCGCACCTTCGTTTTTACGCACCATCAATTCAAGCCCATACGATTTGCCTTTGCCCTCGTATAATTCGGGTTCGATAACATCATTGCCGAATACATTCGGGTGGTCTTTAAAATCAATAACATTCCCGAAATTTTTATAATAAGTTTCAACCGAAGCTTCGAACATATTGTCGCTAAAATTACGGAATACGCCTGCTGCAAGCTGGTCAGACGTTTGCGGCTTAATATTAGGGTTAACGGGCATCCATATATCTAACGGCGAGCCTGCAGTTGATGTCGATAACAAGTGTAAAAACTGATTTGTATGAGCATAGCTGGCTTTTAGCGAAAGGCAGTCGTTAAAAACATATACCGCCCCGAAACGGGGTTCAATATTCCAGTAATGATTGAATATTTTACCACTTGAATAACTGTTGAAAACAGCCAGATCGCCCTCGTAATGCGAAAAAACCCTGGTAGGCCCGATATTTTGAAATATAGTAGCGCGGATACCATATTTCAGCGACAGTTTATCGCTTACCTGCTGCTGATTTTGAATAAAAACAGCCGATTCGATACCTTGTGTATGCGGAATATTAACCTCGTACTCGCTGTCCTGAATCAAAGCGTTGGCATTGCCGGGCTTGAACTTATGGTAAACCGATGATAAACCGAAACGAACGGTATTGCTTGCATTTAGTAACCACGAGAAATCGGCGCGTCCGCCGACGCCCCATATTCCGGCTTTCCATATCCCGCTAAGCGAGGGTGTTTCGCCTTTCAGCGTATAATCGTAACGGCTGAGGGAGACCGATAAATTAAGGAAAAACTTATCGGAAAATAGATGGTTCCAACGCAAAGTAGCTGCCAGATTGCCGAAATCCATTTTTGTTTCCTTATTGCTGAAACGGTCGTTACCCCAATAACCCGACAAATAGATACGGTTGTTTTTGTTGATGTTATAGTTTATTTTGCCGTTTAAATCGTAGAAATAGATGGCCGAATTATGTATGTCCTCATCGGAACTGAGTTTCAGGAATAAATCGGCATAGGTACGCCGTCCCGCTAAGAAAAAAGACGATTTCCCCTTGGTAATAGGGCTTTCGAGCATCAAGCGGCTCGATATAATACCGATACCGCCCGTACCGCTGAGTTTTTCAACATCGGTAAGCTCGTGCGAACTGACTTCGAGTAAGGAGGATAAGCGTCCACCATAAGCCGACGGGATATCGCCTTTGTATAGCTTGATGTCGTTGATAGCATCGTTATTAAATACCGAAAAGAAACCCATCATGTGCGAAGCATTGTAAATGGTAGCATCGTCCAACAGAATTAAATTCTGGTCGGGACTGCCACCGCGTACGCTAAACCCCGATGTGCCTTCGGCGGTTGCCTGCACACCCGGCAACAATTGCAAGGCTTTAATCAAGTCGACCTCGCCCATAAGTATCGGGATAAGCCGTATTTGTTTCATGTTCAGCTTTTCCACACTCATTTCGTTACGGGTGATATTGATATTCTTCCGCTCCGACGAAACTACGGCTGCCCCCAGCATTTCCCGTTCTGATTCAAGGTTGAAATCAAGCTTAAGCGATGATTTTACCTCGACTTTTTGCTCGATAGTTTTATAACTGATGTACGAAATTACAAAAGTATAACTCCCTACGGCCAAGCTTATGCGGTAACTACCCGAAGCGTTAGCCGTAATACCCGTATGTAATTCCTTGATATATAACGATGACTCAGGCAGTGTTTCACCCGTCGATTTGTCTTTAATAAGACCTTCGACCATGAATTTTTGTTGTGAAAAAGCTGTACCGCAAATTAATATGTAAATTAATAATAGTATGCCGCGTGTTGTCATAGTACACAAAGGTAGTAAAACTTATACGCTAATTATTGCTTTATATCATAGAATCGAGAATCAAGTAGCAAGAATCAGGACTTTGTATAAAATACGTAGATATAATTCTGCTGACGTAAATTTGTAGTTTGTGCCAAAACCGGATTTTAAAACCTGAGTTCGACGTAAGAAAAACATAAAAAAAATGGCAAGTTGAATAATTTTCATTATATTTATAACTCAAAACCAATAATATAAATAAAAATTATGGCACAACTTACCATCGACAAAATTACTGAAATTTATTGTATTGCAGA
>JAISFN010000158.1 GCA_031263585.1 Prevotellaceae bacterium
ATTCGGTAAAACCAACATTAACGTGCTCACGCTGGCCATCGCGTATGACAGTGTCGCCTTTTCAATTTTAATTTCCATGCTCGACAAATGCGGCAACTCGCACACCCGTGAACGCGTCGAGACTATGAACAGCTACGTGGAACTATTGGGTGAAGAAACTATTGACTGCTTGCTTGCCGACTGCGAATTTGTCGGTAAAAATTGGATTGACCGGCTCAACCAAAACGGAATCCGTTATTACATTCGCGTCCGTGAAAATTTTTGGGTAGAAAATCCTAAAAACGGCAAACGATTCAAGGCATTTTGGGCCTTCAACGACCTGAAACACGGCGAGAGCAAGGTTTTGTACCCGATTTACCGGCTCAACGGGCAAGTTTGTTATCTCTCGGCCTCAAAAATTATCCATAATAAAGTTCCTGAATTGCAAATAATGATCTCGTTAAACAAGCCGGAAAACGCGCTGCAATATTATAAAGAACGCTGGCAGGTTGAAACAGCGTTCAGGGCTTTAAAGTTGGGCGGGTTCAATATCGAAGACACTCATTTAACCGATTTAAGACGTGTCGAAAAACTATTTTCCATCGTCACGGTGGCATTTGCATGGGCCTATGTCGTTGGAGTGTTTGCCAACGAAAAGGTGGGGACGATCAGGAGCCTCAAACATGGAAAACGGGCGAAAAGTCTCTTTAAATATGGATTAGAACTTATTGCAACTGCCTTACTTAACCTGATCGCTATACCTGAAATAGATCTCTTTAATTTTTTGTCATGTACTTAGGTCTGATAAGAAAAATCCGTTCTTACCACTATTGTAATTTGCAATAGCATTGTTTTCTGTACTTGATGGCTAGCAACATCCGCAACCACAAGTATGGCCGCCATTAATTTTCGAAATTTCTCTTTTTTCTAATTTACTATTATTTAAATTGTTTATTTTAAAATTAAAATTCCGGCCATCCGATTTATTGGAGATTAAAAATTAGCCATTCATTATTGCTGACGGATAAGCCTCGAAAATATTTTGAACCGGAAGTAAAATTTTGATAATGGCTATAATGTCATCAGATAATATATTGACAATAAGTAATTTTTGACAGGCGGTTTTTACAGTAACTAAATTTACAAACGGCCACTTTTTGAATGATACTCCAAATTATTTTTTAATGCCGTGCAATATATCCCAAAGTTTGTCGTTATACATGTATGAGCTCAAAAATGAAAATTATAACAAAATCAAATTATTTTTATTATGAAACGTTATTTGCTATTTATATTATTTTACATAACAATGTTCCATTTAACATCATTACATGCTCAAACCTCGAAAGTTACAGGAACAGTTATAAGCGAGGATAAAAAACCTATCGAATTTGCCAATGTAATTTTAACGGCGGATAATTCGGATAAAATTAACGGGACAATCTCCCAAACCAATGGTTTATTTGAACTTAAAGTCATCCAGAATAAATATAGACTTACTGTCAGCATACTTGGATACGAAACTCATACTTCGGATATCGAGGTAAATGGCAAGGATGTTGATTTAGGCGATATAATTTTAAAGGCGGGAGCCCAGCTGTTAGGCGAGGCTGTGGTTACCGCAAAGTTAGTTGACCGTAAAGCTGACCGCTTCATAATGAATATCAACGGTAACCCTACAACTGTGGGAAAAAATAGTGTTGAATTGCTGGCAATGGCTCCCAGTGTTTGGGTCGACAGGCAAAAAGGAATTAGCATTAACGGGAAAACGGACATTAAGATAATGATTAACGATCGGATTATGAATATGTCGACCGATGAACTGTTTAATTATCTCGAAACCATCCCGTCCGAAGATATACAAAGTATCGAAATTATTACCGACCCGGGCGCCGAATACGAGGCAAACTCGAACAGCGGTATTCTGCATATTAAATTGAAAAAAAGCAGGGTAGGTGGGTTTACGGGGTCGGTTAGCATGAACTTGCAAATCATGCGTGATAACCCCAATTATGTGCCGAGTTTTAACCTTAATTACCGCCGTAATAAACTAAGCTTATATGGCTCTCTATATTATAGAAACGGAAAATGGGAGGGAGATGGAACAACAAACACTAATTTTTTTGACCAAAATAAAGAAATATCATCAATTGAGAATTACAATACGAAATCGTCTGTTTTACGTATGAATTTGGGAATGGTATACGAAATTACCGATAAGCACGAAGTGGGTTTGATATTCGAAACCCGGAATACCCCCATGTATAGTCACACAATGAATAGGCTATCGAATACATACATTAACAGCATAGTAGATAAAAAAATACACTCGCTTATAAATAATGACTGGACAATGGAACGTTACGATGCATCGTTGAACTATAAATTTAAAATGGATACGATTGGCTCGAACCTGAAAGTTTTTTTCGATTATACGAGCAACAACTCCAGCAATGACTATTACTACGATACATTCGTAAACGACAGCCCTGTATCGGATAGTACGTATCACTCGTACTTACCTGCCGATTATGATATTTATGCCGTACGGGTCGATTATCTGAAAAAATTTAACGACAAAACATCGCTGAGTTTCGGCGGGCGCTTCGGTTATGCCGAAATGACTTATAAATCGAGGCATGATGACTGGATTAATGACAGTTGGGTCGAAAATACGAGGTTTACCGATGATTATGATTACAGCGAAAAAATAGGCGCATTATATGCCAAGTTCGACAGTAAATTGGGTAGTTTATCCTATACGTTGGGTTTACGGTACGAAAACACATCGCTCAACATTGCAAAAGAATATAAACCCAGCTATAACGATTTGTTTCCCAGCGTATATTTAAAATACAACCTTAACGAGAAAAAAGGACACTCGGTAAATGCCGGTTACAGCCGTAAATTATCACGCCCGTATTATATCGATTTAAACCCGTTTAAGAAATGGAGCGATGAGTTTAATTACCAGGTCGGTAATCCGTATCTGGAGCCGACATATTCCGATGCTTTCACCATAGGGGCTACTTTGTTCGACAAATTTGTTCTAACCACACAATATACACGCTATAACGATGTCGTAGGCAGTATTACCCAAGCAGCCCCGGAACCCGGCGTAACCATGGAAATATCGCAAAATATCGATAAGAAGGAATTGTATTACGCATCGGCTTACATGCCTGTAAAAGTTATGGATTGGTACAATTTTACGGTACAATTGAGTGTGTCAAAAAACAAATACGGATCAGGGGTTATGAGCGACCAACGGTGGGTGTACAGGGGTAACACGCAACATACGTTTACACTGCCCAAAGGCTGGACAATTTCTGTCGATGGATGGTTCAGCAGTAAAAGCTCCTGGTCGAACTCGAACATAGAAATCAGTTCCATATGGGGTATTAACGGCAGCATTAATAAAAAGTTCTTCGACAATAAACTGGTGGCTTCATTCAATTGCTGGAACATCCAAGGTTTCCGTAATGCCGATCTTATATACAAGGCCAATAATTATTTACGAAAAGAAAATGTACAAAATCAGAGCCAGGTATTCAACTTTACCCTGACCTATAAGTTCAGTGTAGGGAAAAAAGTTGAGGTGAAAAAGGCCGAAAAAGGACAGGATGAAGACCGCTTGTAAAGTAGTCGATTTGCTAATTTGTTGATTATATATAGTAGTTGTTGAGTATCAGGCCGCTGGCGCGAGAATTTTCTCGCGCCATTATATCAAAAATACCACGCG
Source organism: Prevotellaceae bacterium (assembly GCA_031263585.1). Taxonomy (GTDB): domain Bacteria; phylum Bacteroidota; class Bacteroidia; order Bacteroidales; family UBA932; genus JAISFN01. The sequence continues at coordinate 3,722 of JAISFN010000158.1, forward strand.
ATACAAATTTATAAACAGTAATATACTTATTAACAAATAAATAAAATATACATACAATGATTATTTGCTAATTTATTTATTGACACATAATAGAGATTATATCGAATCTTATCAACAAATTAACACATAAAAATAGACGGTTTGCTGTTATTTATGTAACAACGTGAAAAAAATATCGTCATATATGTAAATCTATAATACGAATTAAAAAATTAATACCATGAAAAAAATTTTCTTAACAACTGCTTTATTTTGTTTTGCTATAATAACAACTTGTTTCGCACAAAGAGATGTGGTTAGCGAAGAACGTTCGGTTGGGAGTTTCGACAAAATCAATTCGTGCTGCGGCATTGATGTTTATATAACCGAAGGGACATTGTCGACACTGAAAGTTGAAACAAATTATGAAGAAATGCTCGACGAGATTATAACCCGGGTAAAGGACGACGAGTTGGAAATATCGTTGAAAAGGAATAATAGAAAAGGAATGCGGAATTTAAAAATGAAAGTTTATGTATCGGCTACCGGCCTGAAGTTGATAGATGCCAGTTCGGGGTCCGATATATATTCTACAAACCAGCTAAATACGGATAATATTGAATTGTCGGCCAGTAGCGGCGCCGATATAACACTCGATTTAAAGGCGGATAATATTAATTGTAAAGCAACATCGGGGTCCGATATTAAATTAAAAGGCACCGCCCAATTTGCCAAATTGAGGGCTAATAGTGGTGCCGATATAAAAATGAGGGATATGACCGTTGCCAGAGCCGATGCAAAAGCATCATCGGGCTCTGACATTGTGTTATATGTAACCGACGAACTGGACGCCAATGCCAGCAGCGGAGCCGATATTACTTATTACGGCAATCCTAAAAATGTAAATAAACGAGCAAGCAGCAGGGGAGATATAACACGAAAAAACTAAAATAGTAATTGTTTCATAAGTACCATAAAAAGATTAAACCGGAGTTTCTAATGAGCCTCTGGCTTAGTCTTTTTAGATATAATAGCTTGAATGAGATATCTTTAATGTATTAATTGCTGATAAAACAATGTGCTGGTAAGCGAATTACGGCTCTTTTAATTGGAATATGCGATATTTATAATCGCTGTACGCATATCGCATTTTACGATTAACCCTTCCTTATTAATCGTTAACAATCTATAATCGCCAAAATGAAATGTCCATTTTTGAAAAATGGAATGTCTATTTTTTTTAGAACTTTATTAAACATTTCTGGGCTATATGGTTTTGATTGGCGCCCATTAATAGGCAGCCTCAAGTTTAAACGAAAAGTCCCGAACCAAATTCGGAGCTTTTAAAATACGTTTCAAAAGCTTTTAATAAGCCTTTAATAAGCTTTTAAACACTCAGAGCAACCGCACTAAAAAATATCGCTAATATAATATTCTGATAATAGATTAGTTATAAAAATGATATTTCTACTATTGGTGATGTTTCAAAAAGTATGTTGCATCAATTTATTGGCATCCAATCATGTAAAAGCGAATTTAATATTTATTAAATCATCAAAACAAAATATTTAAT
>JAISFN010000049.1 GCA_031263585.1 Prevotellaceae bacterium
TATATTGCAACGGTTTTATTAATCATGGTCAATTTGTTGATTTGGGGATAAGCATCCCAAAGATAACTCATTGACCTTTTTTATTACATAACTTTATAGGTAGCAACTTGAATTATTTAGTAAATTCTTTAACTTATATAAATCTGATATTTCGCTAATAATTATTGCTTTACGTTTTTAATAAAAAATTACACTGTTTTTGTAAAAAAAGTGCAGCGTTTTCGAAAACGAGTCGTCATATAAGTGAAACACATAACGAAAAATTTACATGATTAGCCTGACGGAAAAAATAATAGAAGGCTGTAAACGTCGCAATACCAAAGCGCAAATGCAATTTTATAACATGTTTTATAAAGTGCTTTATAATTGTTGCTACCGGATTCTGCCAAATTCGATGGATGCTGAAGATGCTATGCAGGAGTCGTTTATTAAGGCTTTTGACAAGATTGATACAATAGGCAATGCTCCTCCCGAGGCATGGTTGAGGCGCATAGCAATCAACACATCAATTGATAAGCTGAAAAAGCGCCGCATGGCATTAGTTGAACTGGACGACAGAATGCCCGTATTGGACGATGAGCCTTACGATGAAGAAGAAGTCAACTGGAAAGTGGAACAGGTAAAAAAATCAATTGCCCAATTACCCGACGGACACAGGCTAATATTAACTTTACATTTACTTGAGGGTTATAATTATGACGAAATAGCTGAAATATTGAATATTAAAGAAGGTACTGCACGAGGACAATTTACACGTGCGCGTCAAAAATTAATTGAACTGTTAAAACAACAAGACATATTATGCGCTTAGAAGATTTTATAAAAAACAACGTTGATGAGTTTAACAACAAAGAACCATCGACCGGACACTTCGAACGTTTTGAACAACGATTGAAAGAGAATCAGAATCAAAATCGTAAACCCTCCAATTTAAGGTGGCTGATAAGTGTAGCCGCTGTTATGGTCGGCTTGATGATTGGGCTTACGCTTTTTGTAAAAGAAAGAAAAAACCCGACAAAGGGTTGTATAATGTCAGGTGAAATGCTTGAAACACAAAACTATTATGTGTCTATACTGAATGATGAAGTCAAGCGCGTTGAAATGTTGCTTGGCGATGTTGTTCCTGAAATCCGCGATGAGGTTATGGGTGATGTAAAACAGATAGTTGCCGACTCGGAGAGTTTTACTCGTAATTTCTGTAACAATTCGGAAACCGGAACGGCGGTTATAGTTGAGTATTACCATGCTAAAATACAGGCGGTGCAAAATATCACCACAATTTTTGAAACAAACAAGCAATAAATAATCCAAGAACAATTAATAGTAATATAAAATTATGAAAATACCTATCAAGATGTTAACAGCACTGATAATTTGCGTATGCGGGTTCCTTACTATTGCAACGGCAAGAGATTACGAAGCCGAAAAAATTATCACAAAATCATTCAGGGCAAGTAGAGGGCATACATTGTCAATCGAAAACAAATACGGTAACGTAAATATACAAACGTGGAATAAAAACGAAGTGAATTTCGAAATTAAAATCACAACGAGCGCCCGTAAACAAAATGACGCCGACGACAGACTCAAATCGATTGATGTTGAGTTTAGCCAATCGGATAAAACAATATCGGCCAAAACGGTTTTCGATTCTAAATACAGGGGATGCAATAATTGCAGTATGGATATAAACTATCAGGTAATGGTTCCCCAAGGGCTTAATTACCGGTTAGACAATAAATATGGCAACATCAACATCCCCGATGTGGAGGGTAATACTGATATTACCGTAAAGTACGGGAACTTAATTACTGGTAATTTTTCGGGGAGCCGGAATAATATTGATGTAAAATACGGGGATTTCCGTTCGGGCAATTATAGCGGCGATAACAATACCATTGATGTAAAATACGGTAATGTTAAAATGGCGAAGCTGGCAGGAAAACGAAATAATATTACAACCAGCTATGGCGGAAAAGTATCGGTTAACGAAACCAATAAATTGTCCATCAACATTAAATATTCCAATTTGAATATAGGCACAGCCGAAACACTGGATGTTGAAAGCGGATATACCAACACGTCCATCGATAAGGTTCTGAAATTGTCGGTCTTATCGAAATATGAAAACTACGATATCGGCGAGGTTGATGAGGTCGACGGTACTTTCAGTTATACAAATCTTGATATTGCTAAACTAGGGAAGAAACTCAAAATAGATGAAATAAAATACGGTATAGTTGATATTTCCAACGTTAATCCCGATTTTGATGCGATTAACATTGATGCACGGCATACAAATGTGAAAATTAAATTCGACCCGGGAGCTTCGTACAATGTTGATGCGTACACAAGACATGCAAGTATAAAGACGCCGGCAGGGAATGTTAGCCGGAACGAGCCCGACAGGTATAGCGAGCGTGTTCAGGGTACAATAGGCAGCAGTTCATTGCCTAAAGCTAATGTGAAAATTACAAATGATTATGGCAATATCGATTTAAGGTAGAGGAAATAATAATGTTTGTTGTGAAAACCGGGCAATGGAAAATTTGTCCGGTTTTTTAGCTAAATAGGGTTTTTATAATAGAGTTTATATTAAATAAAAGATTATTGTGTGTTATTATCAGCAACTTATAATGTATATTGTTTTATATTTTGCTTATTTTCAGTAAATTTTAAAAACACTAATTTTAATTTATAATCATTAATCTCGAATTTTATTGAATATAATGTCTAATTTATAAAATTTTATTTTTTGTACCTTCGTATGTGTTTTTAAGAATAAGAAGTATTTTGCAATAATTTAATTTTTGAGTATTTAGTAATTGGTAGTTGATGTATGAGGAAATTAATTGTATTGATATTTTTCCTAACCTTTCCGTTTGTACTTTTAGCTGATAATAATACCTTTCCTACGGAGCAACGGCTTTTCTATGTAGAACGCAGTAAAAATAAAAACATTGTTTGTTACGATGTTAAAGTGTCCGGAAATCAATTAGATAAATCGAGTCCGGTAGAGGTATACTGGATTAACCGCGAAGAAAATTTTGGGAAAAGAAAAGGTCTTTTATCCATACAACGCCGACTGGCATTCGGCTATAAAGTTTTAACAAAAGGTGAGTTTTCGACAGGTATTGCGCTTAATGCTTGTCCCGACAGGGAAATGAAAATTGAACAAACAGAGGGTAAGTTTCAATGCTTGATGGACATTAATAAGCAGAAAGCAATACTTCAGAAGATTTATGTTAAAACAAAAGATAGTAATTCGCTGAAAGTTGAATATATCGAGCTGACGGGTAGGGTGTTAAATTCGGGCGAATTAATCAGCGAAAAAATTTATAACTGAATGTCGTTACACTTAATAAGCATTTTTGCAGTCTGAACAAAAGCTTGATTTATAGATTTCTTTTCTTTTTAATACTGTACCAGGAGGCGGGGCATTTTGTTTATTATCCCTTATCTTTCAATTTTTTCTATATTTGTAACTCAAATAAAAGTATAAATTAAAAATTTAAGTTTATGGAAATAAACGATCATGTCGAGAAACGGTACGAAAAAGTTCCCGTATCGATTTTCTCCGATGCTGAAATTGCTTCAGCTTTGGTAGCAAAGCAAATAGCTGAGCTTATCCACCATAAAGAAAAACTTGGGAGGCCCTGTGTGCTGGGCCTGATAGCTGGCTCGACAGGGGTGAACGTGTACGAAACCCTTGTGAAAATGCACCGCGAAGAAGGTTTGAGTTTTAAAAACGTTATTGTTTTTAATTTGGATGAGTACTACCCTTTAGGCGAAGGCGATTTGCAAAGCCATAGCCTGTATTTGCACGAGTATTTGTTTAACAGTGTGGATATCAGACAGGAAAACATCTATTTGTTTAATAGTCGCTGGGATAAGCGAGAAATAGCCGAACGCTGCGCCCGTTATGAAAAAAAAATCGAAAATCTGGGAGGTATCGACCTGCAATTGGTAGGACTTGACGGTCGCGGGCAAATCGGGGCTAACGAACCCGGGTCGTCGCGGTATTCCAAAACACGCCTTATTACACTCGACTTTGCCACCCGTATGGGCGCTGCCAGCAATTTTTACGGCGAGGAGAATGTTCCCAATCATTGCATAACAATGGGCGTAGGCACTATTATGAATGCTAAGCGCATTATACTCATGGCTTGGGGCGAGGGGAAAGCCAAAATAGTTAAAAAAGTGGTTGAAGGCGATGTTACCGAAATGGTTCCGGCGTCGTACTTGCAACAACATGCAAATGCTACCTTTATATTCGACGATGCATCAGCGGCCGAACTTACACGGGTTAAAACGCCTTGGGTAGTCGGTCCCGTGAAATGGAGCGAACGGATGACCCGCCGCGCCGTGTTCTGGCTGTGCAAAAAACTGGATAAACCCATTCTGAAATTAACCGAGCGGGATTATAACGATAACGGCATAGGCGATCTGATATCGGAAAAAGGCGCCGCTAATAAAATTAATATAAAAGTTTTTAACGACCTGCAACACACCATAACCGGCTGGCCGGGAGGAAAACCCAATGCCGATGACAGCACGCGTCCCGAGCGAGCATTGCCTTTCCCCAAGCGGGTGGTATTGCTCAGTCCACACCCCGATGACGATGTTATTTCAATGGGCGGTACATTCTCGCGCCTTACCGAGCAAGGACACGAGGTGCATGTTGCTTACCAAACGTCGGGCAATATTGCCGTTTTTGACGACGAAGCCGTACGATATATCGACTTTGTGCGCGAAACCAGCGATGTATACGGGCTTAAAGACGAAGTAACTGATGAGATATACCGGGAGGCAAGGGAAATTTTGAAGAAAAAACTTCCGGGACAGGTTGATCCTCCCGAAGTAAAGGAAATAAAAGGGGCAATACGCCGTACCGAAGCGCGTGCCGCCTGCCGTTATTTTAACGTTCCCGAGGAGCGTATTCATTTTTTGAATATGCCTTTTTATGAAACCGGTACGGTTAAAAAGAAACCGATTGGTGAAGCGGACATTAAACTTATTGTTGATTTGCTGCAACAGGTTAAACCCCACCAGATTTATGCGGCAGGCGATTTGGCTGACCCGCATGGTACGCACCGTGTTTGTTTTATGGCTATTCTCGAGGCAATCCGTCGGTTGAAAAGGGAAGACTGGATGAAAGATTGCCGTTTGTGGCTTTATCGCGGAGCCTGGCAGGAATGGGATGTTGCCGATGTGGACATGGCCGTTCCTCTGAGTCCCGAAGAGGTTAAGACCAAACGACTGGCAATATTTAAGCACCAATCACAGAAAGACCGTCCCGTATTTCCAGGAACCGATCCCCGCGAATTCTGGCAACGTGCCGAGGAACGCAACCATGCTACTGCCGTAATGTACGATAAGTTAGGTATGGCCGAATACCAGGCAATGGAACTATTTGTGCGTTACCGTTTCGAAGAATAAAAGGACAAAATTTTAAACCTAATAGTAAAAAATTATGACACAACAAAAAACTCAAAACTACGTATTCCCATTGATTATTATGGGAGTGGCTTTTTTCGTAATCGGATTTGCCGTCGGGATAAACGGAATTATGGTTCCTATTCTCGAAGGGACATTTCAATTAAGTAAAGTTGTTGCTTATCTGGTTTCTTCTGCATTTTTCCTGGCTGCCCTTGTTATGGGCGCCCCGGTAGGAATGCTTGTAAAAAAAATCGGATACAAAAAAAATATGGTTACCGCACTGTTTGTAATGGCATTGGGCATTTTGTTATTCATTCCGTCGGCAAAGTTAAGCACATCGATGGCCGGTTTTTATATGTTTTTAATTGCCTCGTTTATAGGCGGTATAGGGCAAACCATGTTGCAGGCATCGGTTAACCCATATGTGACTATTTGTGGGCCGATTGAAAAGGCTGCACAGCGTATGTGTATAATGGGGATTATGAATAAATCGGCATGGTATTTAGGCCCTGTATTTATCGGTTTATTCATTAATTTGGTAAACATTAATATAACCGATGTAATATTTCCTTTTAGCCTGGTTGCTGCTATTATTGCTGGTTTAGGCGTATTTATCGGATTTATGCGTTTGCCGGAAATTAAGGCCGAGGGTGAAGAGACTGATTCTTCGGCTGTCGAAACATCGTCGGATCCCGATATTATTGCGGCAAATCAAAAAACAAGTATCTGGCAATTTCCCCACCTTATTCTGGGGGCTTTGGCGTTGTTTATTTATGTTGGTGTCGAAACGCTTCCAATGGTATCGGCTATCGACTATGCCAAAACAATCGGACTCGAAAATCCGGCAGGGTATTCGGGTATAGTTCCCGTAGGTTTGGTTGCAGGGTACATTATCAGTATTTTTGTATTACAAGTAATGAAACAAACCAATGCATTGGTATTATTTACCGTTATAGCCTTAATTGCTTCATTGTGCCTGATATTTTTACCGGCAAAAACATCGATTTATTGTTTGGCGGGTTTAGGTTTCTCGCACTCGTTAATGTGGGGCGCTATATGGGCTTTGGCCATTACCAAGCTGGGTAAATTTACCAAGTCGGGTTCATCGTTAATGGTTGTGGCGATTGGGGGAGGAGCCATATTGCCTTTAATTTTTGCATTCCTTATTGATATTTTAAAAGACTCGACAATGGGGGCCGTAGCCGCCGATTACCAGCATGCATACTGGATTTTTGTACCTTGCTATTTGTATATTTTATGGTATGCTTTGTCCGGACACAAAATCGGTTTGAAAAAGGCATAAATTGATTATAGGTATATTTTAACCGGAACCGCGGGTATTTTACCTGCGGTTTTTATTTGTAACAGCTTACTTGTTTTTACATGTCGCATTTAAACACTACTTTTGTTCGTTGTGAATTGTTAAAAGTAATACTAAACCACTATCAAGTTATCATGCTGAATGAAACGAAACATTCCTATTCTATATCCTTCACTTTGTTGAGGATGACAATATGACAACGGTTTGGTGTTATAAGAGTGAATTGTTAACAGAGAAGATGTTAAGTATGATTTGTTAGTTGTTAATTAGTACATTATTACATTTGCATATCGTGTATTTAATCCCTGTAAAAAATGATTAGTAACGAAGCCAAATTTAAATCGACGGAGCTTTTACGACGCTTGTTAATGTTATTGACGGCAGCGGCAATAGCTGTTTTGGCTTACTTTAATGCTGCTTTAAAGCTGGTACATGTTTACCTGCTGTCGGGTGTTATTGTGCTTAGTTTAGCAGTATTAATTTACCATGCTGTAAAGGGTTTTGCATTCTTTTCGTTTGAGGAGGTGGGCGACGTATTGATATTTAAATACTATTCAACAGGAAATTTCAGCTTTAAGCGGATGAAAATATCAATCTCCCATGCTGATTTTGCAGGGTATAAGATAGAACGGTCATTTTATAAGCTCCGGAAAACGTTGGTATTGTACGAGTGGCTGAATAACCGGAAAGCGGCCTATCCGCCATTAAGCATTTCGTTTTTACCGGTCGGGCAGCAAAATAAATTATTCGCAGTGTTACAAAAGCTTATGGCAAAATAAAATGACGAACGATTTGCTTTACAGGGTAGCTATCGAAATGATTCCGATGGTAGGTAGCATTACTGCCAAGCGTTTGTTGGCCTATTGCGGTTGTGCCGAGGCTGTTTTTAAGGCTAAAAAGGCAGATTTGTTGAGGATTCCCAATATCGGCGAGGCTTTGGCTGTTGCCGTGCTCAATCAGGATATATTGCGGAAGGCTGAGCAGGAACTAGTTTTTATGCAAAAAAATAACATAAAAGCCTTGTTTTATACGGACGACGATTATCCCCAAAACCTGAAACAATGCGAAGACTCCCCGATTATTCTTTTTCAAAAAGGAGATATCGACCTTAGTAAACATCGGTTTATCAGCATCGTTGGTACGCGTAACGCTACGGCCTACGGGAGCGGTTTGTGCGATAAACTGATAGCATTGATTGTTGAGCGTGGGTACAATCCGGTTATTGTTAGCGGACTGGCTTATGGTATTGATGTGTGCGCGCATAAGGCAGCTATGAAATACGGCTTGAAAACGGTGGCAATTGTAGGTACGGGTTTGGATATGGTGTATCCTGCGGCTCACCGGGCTATTGCAAAACAAATTACTGAAGAAGGGGCTGTTTTAAGCGATTTTCCGTCGAATACGCTAATCGACCGGAAAAATTTTATTCGCCGGAACCGTATTGTGTCGGGTATTTCAGAGGTAACAATTGTGGTAGAATCGGGTGAAAAGGGCGGGGCAATGGTTACCGCCGACATTGCGGCATCATATAACCGTGATGTGCTGGCTTTTCCGGGTAGGGTAGGCGATGAGTTCTCTGCCGGATGCAATAAGCTGATTAAAGCGAATATTGCGGCTATGATTGAAAGCATCGAAGACCTGGAAGCGGCAATGGGCTGGGATTCGCCAAGTGAGAAGCTGACAACAAAACAATTGCCTTTATTCGATCTACTGACTGCCGACGAAATGTGCATTGTAAATGTTTTAAAAGAAAATGATAGCGAAATGATTGACATTATAGCCCATAAAACAGGTTTGCCTATGGCGAAACTATCGGCATTGTTACTGAATCTCGAATTTTCGGGATATGTAAAAGCTTTGCCGGGTAAAGCCTATGCTTTGAGGCGCTGATTCGTTTATTTGCCAATTCTCTAATCGGCATATTATCTCATTAGCATATCTGCAAATTAACACATTAAATTATTCGATACCAAAATTATGTATATCGACACCCATACTCATTTATTTGCCAAAGAGTTTGATAACGACAGGGACGAAGTTATCCGCCGTGCGCAGGAAGCCGGTGTAGAGCGGTTTATTCTGCCAGATATCGAACTATCATCGTTTGAGGTCATGATGAAACTGGCCGAGAAGTATCCATGTATTTGCTTGCCTACCATAGGTTTACACCCAACATCGGTTAATGCCGAAAACTATAAAGCAGAGCTTGATTTTGTACACAAAACCATTGATAAGCATAAATTTGCCGCAGTAGGCGAAATTGGGATTGATTGTTACTGGACAATGGATTATGTCGAACAGCAACGTATTGTTTTCGAGGCACAGTTACGCATGGCGGCCGAACGCGATTTGCCTGTAATTATCCACGCCCGCAACTCTTTTCACGAAATATTCGCTATCCTCGATAAGTTGATGTTTTTAAACATACGTGGCGTATTTCATAGCTTCTCGGGGACGCATGCCGATTATGAGAAAATAAAATCGTATAAAAATTTTAAAATAGGAATCGGAGGGATAGTTAGCTTTAAAAACGGCGGTATTGCAGGTGTTGTGGAAAATATACCGCTTGATGATATTGTGTTGGAAACCGATTCGCCGTATCTGGCGCCTGTTCCATACAGGGGCAAACGTAACGAGAGCGCTTATATACCGCTTATTGTCCGTAAAATTGCCGAAATAAAGGGAGTGAAGGAAGATACGCTTGCCCGGTATACTGCGGATAATGCAAGAGAATTATTCGGAATAGCATGAGTCGCCTGTGTGGATCGATTTGCTATATCACGATAATTTGGGGCATACATAATTTAGCGGATTGCACATCCTATTGTTTTTTTTCCTAAGTTTGATGCCGTATGTAGGGATAGCCGGAAAGGAAAGGAAGGGAAGTATCTGTCAAAACATAGGAAAAATTGAAGCATAGCCGATTATATGAAAATATTGATTATATATACAGGCGGAACAATAGGGATGAAACAAGACCCTGCGACAGGATCATTAGTTCCGTTTGATTTCAGCCAGATTGAAAATGAAGTGCCCGAACTTAAAAAATTTGGTTTCCGGCTGGATACAATTTCCTTCGATCCTTTAATTGATTCTTCCAACATCCAACCCGATTTTTGGATACGACTGGTGAACCTTATCGGCTCGAATCACGATTTATATGACGGTTTTGTTATTTTGCACGGAACCGATACCATGTCGTATTCGGCATCGGCATTAAGTTTTATGCTTGAAAATTTATCAAAACCGGTTGTTTTTACTGGCAGCCAGTTACCCATAGGCATGTTGCGAACCGACGGGAAAGAGAATTTAATTTCGGCTATCGAGATAGCAGCAGCTACTAAAAACGGTTTACCAATGGTTCCCGAGGTATCAATATTTTTCAAAAATGAACTATACCGGGGCAATCGCACAACAAAGTACAACGTCGAACATTTTAATGCGTTTCGCTCGTTTAACTATCCACCGCTTGCTATTGCCGGAATCAACGTTAAATACAACACTTTGGCTATTCATTATCCTGAAAAAGATGTCGCATTAATTTGCCATACGCAGTTGGATACCCGTGTGGGTGTTTTGAAAATATTCCCTGGTATATCGGAGTTTTTACTGGATAGTGTGTTGAATACCGAAAATTTACGATCGATTGTTATCGAAACCTTCGGGTCGGGTAATGCGCCTACAGCCCCCTGGTTCTTAGATAAAATCAAGACGGCTGTGAAACGTGGGTTGATAATCATGAATATCACTCAATGCCAAGAGGGTAGTGTAGACATGGAAAAATATGAAACCGGTTTATTGTTAAAAAATATAGGAGTAATTGGTGGGTATGATTCTACGTTTGAATCGGCCATAACAAAATTATTTTTTTTACAGGCTAAATATGATGATAACAAATTAGTTGCCCAAAAATTATTAACATCTTTCAGTGGAGAAATCACGATATAAAGTGTTTGGTTCAAAAAAAATTGTAACTTGCACCTTTATTCTAGAGATTGATGTCTTTTGAAATAGTGGGAGAAATGGCCGAGCGGTCGAAGGCGCACGCCTGGAAAGTGTGTATACTCCAAAAGGGTATCAAGGGTTCGAATCCCTTTTTCTCCGCAGATTTTTAATAATTAAAACAACAAACTGAAATTTCGTTAAACAATTAAAATTAAAGCAAACCATGAAAAAATTCTTAAAGTTTTCAGCAGCCTTTACCGCCTTTATTATATCTGCGGGATATGCATTGGCTCAAAGTGCTGACGTCGCTTCACAGGAAGTACCTTTGCACCAAGAGCTAAAAATGCAATTTATCGATGGTGGTCCCCCATTCATGACTCCTATCGTGTTGTGTTTGGTTATGGGTTTGGCATTCGTTATCGAACGTATAATATACCTAAACATGGCAACAACAAACACAAAAAAATTAATTACTGATGTTGAAGAAGCTCTTAACAATGGCGGTGTAGAGGCTGCAAAAGAACTTTGCCGCAATACTCGCGGCCCTGTTGCTAGCATTTTCTACCAAGGTCTTGACCGTTATGATGAAGGTATCGAAATGGTTGAAAAATCGGTAGTGTCTTACGGTTCGGTTCAAATGGGGCAGTTGGAGAGCAATCTTTCATGGATTTCACTGTTCATCTCGGTTGCACCGATGTTAGGGTTTTTAGGAACAGTAATCGGGATGGTTATAGCATTCGACAATATCCAGAAAGCTGGTGATATTTCGCCCAATATTGTTGCCGCTGGTATGAAAGTGGCGTTGATCACAACAGTTGCAGGTCTTATTGTAGCTATTATTCTTCAATTATTCTATAACTATATTTTATCGAAAATTGATGCTATTGTTAATTCAATGGAAGATGCTTCAATCTCATTGGTTGACCTTTTGGTAAAATACAACATAAAAAAATAAAGCAATATGTGGAAACCAGGTAAAGTTGTAACGATTTTATTGTGGGTACTCTCAATAATTTCTATCGCATTGTGTTTGTATGCATTTATACGGTGCGGTCAATTGAATGAGAAAAATCCGGAAGAAAGAGAGATAATGATGGGCGTAATTGACCCTATGTTTGTATGGATATATATTCTGGTTATCATTACTGCATTGTGTGCCATTGTAATGCCTCTTCCGCAATTGATCAGGAATCCAAAGGGACTTGTACGCATGGTGTTCGGAATAGTAAGCTTCGGTTTGGTAATTTTAGTGGCCTACTTATTATCATCGTCGGATCCGCTTCCATTCCCCGCATCACATGATCCGATATCGGAAGGTACGATAAAATTTGCTGATGTAAACCTGTATTCGTTGTATATCATGTTTGCATTAACAATTATTACTGTATTATTTTCTTCTGTTTTTGTTAAGCTATTCAGAAAGTAATATTATATTAATAGATAATTAAAAATAAAAGAGGAAATAGAATATGGGAAAAAGAACAGTACCTGAAGTGGGTGCAGGATCCATGTCTGATATCTCTTTCTTACTTTTGACCTTTTTCCTGTTGACTTCGAGTGTTGACCAAAACAAAGGTATGGCAAGGCGTTTGCCTCCCATGTCGGATCAAGATCAGCAACAAGAAACGACTAGAATAAATGAACGGAACATACTTTTAGTGAAAGTAAATAGTAATGACCGTTTAGCCATTAATCGTCAATTATCGGATGTCTCAGAATTGAAAGAAAGGGTGAAAATCTTTCTTACCAGTGACGGCAGGAATAAAGAAATGCCGGAAGTGGATGAAATTCAGATTGACGGATTGGGTATGCAAGTGGTAAGTAAGGGAATTGTATCATTAAATACCGACCGTGGTACCAGCTATAAAATGTATATGGGCGTTCAGAATGAGATTATGAAGGCGTATAACGAGTTGAGAGACGAGTTTGCATTGACAAGGTTCGGGAAAAGTTTCAATGCCCTTCAGGAAGAAGAACAAGAAGCGGTTAAGAAAAAATATCCATTGAATCTTTCGGAAGCCGAGCCTACTGATGCAACTAAAAAAACAGGTAGGAAGTAGCATTATGAGTAAATTTAAAGGGAAAAGAAAAAGACCGATGGGGGAATTTTCAACCTCGTCGATGTCCGATATTATTTTTATGTTCTTGTTTTTCTTTATGGTAACAACAACTATGCGCGATTCGGATATGATGGTAATTATAAAATTACCCGAAGCTACGGAAATCGCCAAGCTGGACCGCAAGGACTTAACAAGTTATATTAATATTGGTTCTCCTACAGCCGGTTATCAGGCAAAGTTCGGAACGGATACCCGTTTGCAGTTGAATGATAGCTATAAAACAGTGGATGATATCCGTGACTTTATAGCATCGGAACGTGAATCATTGAATGAGGCCGACCGTCCGTTTATGACTGTGGCTTTACGTATTGATGAAGAAACCCATATGGGTGTGGTTACGGATGTTAAGCAGGAACTAAGACGAAGTAGCGCGTTAAAAATAAGCTACCTCGCCCGTAGATCAGGACAATAATGTTTTGTTATTGATATAATATGTGAGGAGGGATACATCCCTCCTTTTATTTTTATACTTTTGTATAACCAAAATTTATTAAAATATACTATGATGTTGAGATGCAATAAATCGCTATGGTTTGTCTTTGCCTTTGTGCTAATTTGTTTTTTTGCAGTATCATGCAGTTCATCTAAAGACAAACAGCCCAAGTACGTTTTCTACTTAATTGGTGATGGAATGGGGCTTGCACAAGTGAGTGCAACCGAAGCTTATTTGTCGGAACTTGAGGGTAAGGTGGGAGGTATCAGCCTGCCATTTACGCAATTTCCAGTAATAGGTGTGGCTACTACATTTTCGGCCAATAGGGGAATTACCTGCTCTTCGGCGGCGGGTACGGCCTTGGCCACCGGTATAAAAACAAAAAACAATATGCTGGGAATGGATCCTGATACGCTCGCTTTAAAAAGTATAGCTTACAAATTTAAGGAAGCGGGATACAAGGTCGGTATAACTACATCGGTAGGGGTTAACCATGCTACGCCTGCTGCTTTTTATGGACATCAGGATAACCGCAGCAAGTATTATGAAATCGGTTTAGAATTACCGGGAACAGGTTTTGATTTTTTTGCGGGAGCCTCGATGATGGAACCTAATGGTAAAATGAAGGATCAAAAGTCTTTGTACGAGATTATTGCCAAAAGTGGTTACGGTATTGCTTATGGGGCAGGGCAATACGATTCGGTAAAAAATGTATCGGAGAGAATACTGTTGGTGGAAAAACCTGAATATAATGCCTATGATGCGTTGGCTTATGCCATAGATCGGAAGGGAAACGAATTGACCTTGCCGGTAATTGTTGAAAAGGCAATTGACTTTTTAGGTAAAGATACTAAGAATGATAAAGGTTTCTTTTTAATGATTGAGGGTGGGAAAATCGACTGGTCGAGCCACTCGAATGATGGTGGTACAACAATTCAGGAGGTGATGGATTTTTCTGCCACTATCGATAAAGTTATCGAATTTTATGATGCCCATCCCAACGAAACGCTTATCGTTATCACAGCCGACCACGAAACCGGAGGAATGTCGCTTGCCAGTAAGTCAGGGTATATATTGAATGCTAAATCCCTTAAAGGACAGAAAATATCAAAAGAATTATTATCTGCCCGTTTCCACGATTTATCGGTTGAGAAAGGCGGAAAAGTACAATGGGATGAAATTAGAACCATACTTGCTAATGAATTGGGATTTTGGAACGGTGTTGAACTGACTGAAGATCAGGAAAACGAACTAAAGAAGTGCTATAATGAAGCTTTTGTAAAAGGCTATGAAAAAGAACAAAAAACCCTTTATTCCACAACAGGAGCGATGGCAAATGTGGCCATGAAAATGCTGAACGATATAGCAAAAATAGGCTGGACAACAAATTCACATTCGGGTATTCCTGTGCCTGTGTATGCAAAAGGTGCGGGTAGCAGCGAATTTGCCGGTAAAATGGATAATACGGATATCCCGAAAAAAATAATAAAAGCAACCGGAATTAGTTTTTAATTTAGGGCTTATAACTAAACTGCTATCATGTTTGTCATACTGAATGAAGCATCTCTCTATTCCATGTCCTTCACTTCGTTCAGGATGACAACATGCCAACAGTTGTATTGAATTGATCCGTAATATGGGCGGTGATATTGCCTGTTTTTATACATTTGTTATATTAATATCATTCTCTTTGGGGTGCGTTTTTAAATCGCTTCGCATTACAGCGGTCATTAGTATTACGGCTCCTGTGAAAATGAACGGCAGACTGAGTGCTTGCCCGATATGCAAAATCATATCATCCTCGCTTGCTACCTGAGGGGCCTTTATGTATTCGATAAAAAACCGGAATGTAAAAGTAAGTACCAGAAATAACCCTAATAATATGCCTGACGGCAGCTTTTTCGACCATTTTAGATAAAGATGTAGAAGATATAGCAATAAAAAGAAAATAGATAAATAGGCCAGTGCTTCGTAAATTTGAGTAGGATGCCTGGGCAGCGCTTCGCCTTTTTGCACAAAAATAAAACCCCAGGGCAGGCTGGTAACCGTACCGTAAATCTCGGAATTCATTAAATTACCGATACGGATAAAAAAACCAGCTAAAGCAATAGCAATAACCATACGGTCGAGCAACCACATGTACGATAGCTTTATGCTGCGCGAAAACAAATATAGTCCCGCAAGTAGCCCTATTGCCGCTCCATGGCTTGATAAGCCTTGGAATCCGATAAACTTTCCGTCGACAAAAGGGAAAAAAATTTGCCAAGGGTGTTTCAAATAATATTCGGGGAAGTAAAACAAGCAATCGCCCACCCGCGCCCCGACAATAGTTGACAGGAATACAACATTCAGTAACCTAATTAGTAATGATTTAGGTAAGCCTTCGTGTTTTATAATGCGCCAGAAAATATATGTGCCGGCGGCAAATGCTGCTATAAACATCAACCCATAATACCGTATATGAAAAGGATCCAGCAAAAATGCATCAGGGTTAATGTTCCATTGTACGGTAAAAGGGCTCAGCATACAAAATGTAATCATATAAAACAGAGGGTAATTATTCTCGATAGCCCATAATAGTGAATTGAACGGATGAAAGATTTATTGCAGGATAAAGCTGTTTAGCAATTATTTTTTACCGGTTACTTTTTGAGTATTTGCTATTTTATCTGCATCTTTTTTCTTTTTCCAATATACATACCATAGAACGATAAACCCGGCAATAATAAATGGAATACTAAGTCGTTGCCCAATATTCAGTCCCCATATATATTCGTTATCCACTTGGGGTTCCTTGATAAATTCAATCAATAAGCGGGTGGTAAATAACAATATCAGAAATACTCCGAAGATTACCCCGTTTGGGGTACCAGACTTCAGTTTAAAATACATGAAATACAGGATGACAAATATGGCAAGGTACGACAGCGCTTCGTATAATTGTGTAGGGTGTTTGGTCGCAGTCTCCCCGGCGCGCGCAAAAATGAACCCCCATGGTAAATTAGTTTCATGCCCATATATTTCGGAGTTCATAAGGTTCCCCATGCGTATGAAAAAACCGGCCAATGCAACGGTAATAACAATCCGGTCGAGTGTCCATAAATAAGACAGCTTGTTTTTGCGGCTGTATATGTATAATCCGATTAAAATACCGATTGCGGCTCCGTGGCTTGCTAAACCATGATAGCCGATCCATTTACCGTCTTTAATCGGCCAGAATATTTCGATGGGATGGGCAATGAAGTACGCTCCTTCATAAAATAGGCAATGCCCCAGACGTGCCCCGATTAAGGTTGAAAAGAAAATCGTATAAAAAGCTTTTTCGAGCAGTTTGGGATCTTTATTTTCGCGTTTGAGCATATTGGCAAAAATATACATACCCAATATAAAAGCCGCCACAAATATCAGACTGTAATAACGGATTTCAGTCGACCCGATGTGAAAAATAACAGGATCGACATTCCAACGAATGGATAAAAATTTTATCATCAGATAAAGTTATTTAGTGTGAATCTTTATTTTGAATAAATCAGATGTAAAAGTAGTTATTTTATACTGAATTATGAAAATGTTGAAGCGTTTAAATAAAAAATAGTCTTATAAAGTTATAAAACTATTTTTACTGTTTATAAAAACCAGCTTGAAAATGAGAAATTTTACTTTATATGGTCGATATAATTTACCAATCCTTTCAATTGGTCGTATGTCAAGGTCAATTCGATTAAGCCGGCAGCGTAAGGCGCTATTTCGTAAGGATTATAATAGAACGTAATGCCTTCGGTTGTAAAGCCGAAATTATCATTTAAACGGAATGTATTGTTTTCGAACTGAAACATTTCAGTAATTTCTTCGTCTTCGGCAATACCGTTTTGTTCTTTAAAAGCTTTTTGGGCTATGTTTAATAGTTTAGCTTCGTCCTTTACCAGGCTTTTATAATTTATTTTTTTCCCGGTAGCTTTTTCGTAATTGTAACAAATTTTACCGTAATTGCCGTGCGCACCGCCTTCGTATATATACCAACTGTAATTCATCGAAATTAAATTGGGGTTTTGGTAAATATCGTCGCCTTTTATTTTTATGTTTTTTATACGGCAAGTAAAGCAGTCTTTATCATCAAGTTCGTCAACTTGTTTGTAAAAGTCACGCATATCATCGATAACCAATTTGTTAATATCGAAGTCTCCTGTTTCGGGTACATCAAACCAGTTCGACAAAAATATTCTCGACTGGCGATTAATAGAGTCCTTTAGATAGGTCGGGGCTTCGGTCAGCCTGTAATACTTTATTTCGGCATCGTAGTTTTTTGTAGTATCGTGATCTATTTCCTTACCATTTTTAATTAATTCAACCAGTTCGAAAACTGCCTCACCTTCGAATTTTCCTTTTCCTCCGCACGCAACAAGCAGGCTAATGCCTGCAAATAATAATAAAAACTTTGCTTTCATTTTCAATATTTAAGGGGCATAATTAAATGGATAATTCATATTTTCAAAGCTCTATCATACGATAGGGAACGATTAAAAATAACTCAAATTTAGCGTTTTATTAGTCGAAAACCTATAGATTTAAAGCGGTATAGCTAAATTTATGAGTAATTAACTTTTGAGCATGATTTATCTGGGATATATGTTTCCCCGATTAAAGTAAATTGTGGAGTGAAAACATGGAAAGGCTTTGCCAAATAATCGTTGGCGTCGTAATCAAATGCTTTTACCCTACCGTCGGGTTCGCCCAAAACGCTGACTACGAGAATTGATGTGTGTATTTTTTATAGCGTGCATATTGCAAAAATTCAATCCCGTCAACATCGGGCAGCATAATATCGAGCAGTACTAAATCTCACGATTTTTGAGAAATCAGGCTGCGTGCATCACTGCCGTTTTTTTCGGCCAGTACAACCGAAAAGCCGCTTTTCTCAAGCCCTTTCACCATAAATTCGCTGATTTTTTATTGTCTTCAACTATAGATAATTCTATTACTATGTGCTTTAATGTATAATATACCAGATTCCATGCTCAAAATACAAAACTTTATATCAAAAACGAATTTACATCATTTTGTCGGTTTTTCTTTAAACGTTTGCCTCTATAGTCAACAAAATAGAATATTTGCAGTAAAATGATAAATGAGAGTATTATTTCACTATTGTTTCATTTAAATTATTTGAATAAAAACAAGTTATGAATAGGTTCTTTGATAATTTTGTAATCATTATTATTAAGTATCTCGTTTATAGGCACTTTATTCAGTATGGATATTTCCAAAATTTGTGGAATTTCGTAGATTGAGCGACCAGCTTTCATCTCTTTTGCAATTATGGAAACCAGTCAATAAGTAATAATAGCACAATAGATTTGTGTTTTATTATCAATTTTACCGCCATCGGAAAGCTCTTGCAGTCTCTTTTCAACACCTTTCATTTGTTCGGCTACCAGTTTGTCGAGTACTTTAGCATGAATTTCAGTAGTTTTTATACTGACATGCCCTAAGACTTTGGACACTACTTTTATATCTACGTTATTCAATAAAAATACAGTTGTGGCAAAACTGTGGGCAGAAAATGAATTTCACATTACAAAAAAGTAAATTATTAATAATAAGGTTGTTTATGTGCTAATATGTAATATTATTTCTTTTGCGAAAAAGGTATTTTAAAACATACATAGTTAAGCGATATTTCTTTTGCTTATCTGTTGCCCTTTTTGAGGGTTGGATAGAGAAAAAAGTGAACAAACGGCCAAAGAACATGCTTAATCGGTGAAAATTTGTTCCGAATATATCTATCACTCATGGAATATTGTACCTTTGTGAGCAAATTGTAGTAGTAAATACAGAAAATCAATATGTTGAATATTGTGATAAAGGGAAATATTAATTCGCTTGTTATTTAACGGAGAAATCTACGATCAGTTGATATGTCATTACAATGCCTCCAAAGATATCTATTGGGCGTTTCAAAAACTTGTTGAGGAAAACGAAGTTCCGGCAATAATTATTGCAGACTTATTACGAAAAATGAAAGAAGCAGATCAAATCAAAAATTTATTTTCATGAACGCCAATCTATCTCGCTTCATCGAAGCACAAGCGAAAAGTTATTCCATTGCTTTGGAAGAAATCAAAAGAGGACGAAAGCGAAGCCATTGGATGTGGTATGTATTTCCTCAGATTAAGGGATTGGGATATAGTTCTACGTCGAAATATTATAGCATTGAAAATATTGAGGAGGCGACCGAATACCTTAATCATCCGATATTAGGGGGACGACTAATTCAAATATGCGAAGAACTGCTTAAACTTGAAACTAATAATGCCTATTCTATTTTCGGAAACCCTGACTATATAAAATTGAAATCATCTGTTACACTTTTTTCGCAGGTTGGGGATACTAATCCAGTATTCGTTTCTGTTTTGGATAAGTTTTTTGATGGAAAATTTGATGACAAAACTTTGAACCTATTACATATTATGTGACTTCATTTGACAAATCTTCGCTATATTTGTAGTCGAAAGTCGTTCTTTGTATTCAATGCAAAATGAGGTAAAAGAAAGAGATTCGCTCGTTTCTAAATCGTTTCCTGTTAAGAAAATTTTTGTTGTAACTTACTTATTTATAAATTAAAATACTGAATCCTGTGTCTTCTTTGATGATAGGAGAGGTTTTCTTTTAGGCCTAACGAAACGCCTATCTGGTTAATGTTGTGCCAAATCATATCGCGGACGGGCAAAGGGAATACAAGCTTACTGTTATCGGTTGTATTATACAGCATCAGAATTTGCTCCGCTACCGGATTTAGAGGAATAAATGTTTCCACTTTTGTTTGTACCCTCTGTTTTCGGGATATAAAGCCGACCTTCTGCTGTGAAAAGATTATTTTATATGTTTGCATGCATGTGAGTTTTGTTATAGTACCATCTCTTTAAAAAGATAGTTTGACATCGGTTTAAGAATTTCCCCTCAACTGCTAAAACTGAACAAGTAAGCCTATCCCGTTAGGCGTTAAGCCGAATTGGAACGATGCCGTTAATAAATCATCATTATAGGCGTCAATAGCTAATTTCATTTTTTTTTGTCCGTTAAAAAACAGCAATATTCCGCCTGCTAAGGCAAGGGAGCCTGCGCCAATCAGCGAGTAGCCTAATATTCGGTCGTCGAGGTCGAAACCGTAGTTGTTGTTATAAGCATTAACTGTAGCAAATAAACCGGAGCCTAAGGTCAATACCCCTGCAACGGCGAAAACGTCCCCTACTATTAAAGTACGCCTGCCGATATCGTATTTTCTCAACATATCGGGGTCAGACTGGAGAAAATTGCGGGTCGATTTGTTCGATAGTACCTGCCTGCCGCAATAGGTGCGTATTCCCCAAAAACTATTTTCATACGTTAGCATCTTTGCCGATTCGTTTGTATATTTTTTACGATTTACTATGCTATCGCTTAATGTTGTCGGCTTTTTCTGATCCGGTATATCCTGTGCATTCGATAGAACCGTGTAAAAAAAGGCAATCAGGAAAAATGGGAGTATAGTCAATTTCATATTTATGGCTTTTGATTAGTTATTACTTTATGTACTATATAACACAAATTTACTATATTATGTTTACTATTAATATGGCAGATGATTCGTAATTACAAAGAATTAATATATTGGTGTTATGTGTTAATAAATTGAATACATATCATTTGCTCGCTTTCCGATATTAATATGGATGTTTTCTTTAACGTTTGCATCCATTTTTTAATGTTAATAATATCCTTTCATCCAACGAAATGATATAGTTTAATCCGAATACGCCTATCCTGCTTAAATTTAATGTGTTGCCGATAAGATAACAAAGGGGGGATTCGAAATTCAAACTATTGAGGTGAATTTGCACCTACTTACGATGTCGAATTCACCGTTTGTAATAATCAGCTCAAGCTCGTCCAGCATTTGGCGCAGCTCTTCTTTTATTTTTTACATCCTCATCCAGCATAAGATTGGTATACTGGAAACATTTTACATCATTTATCATAGCCTGAAACAGCCTATTATCCATAATATAACAACTTTCTTTCATGGCGCCAATAATTTTTTATTGATAATTAACGAATTGTCAATTTCCATAAGGGAGATTAATAACTTAGATAGTTTATACTAAATAATTACATTATAACGCTAATTATCACTGAATTTATAATTATCAATGTACAATTAACAATTATAAAGATCTATATTGTTTCGCAATAAATAAAACAACCGCTAAAATAAGGACTGACGTCAGTACTTTCCGTAAATAACCCGAACACGGTCGATCCACTTCCGCTTATGGCGGCGTATAATGCCCCTAAATCGTACAATTTTTGTTTGATAGCTGCTATTTGCGGATAATTTTTAAATAGATTCGTCTCAAAATCGTTGACTAAGCTTTGTCGCCAGACGTTAACAGGGGAACTGATGATATCGGCCAGTGATTGTGCGGGTTTCCGGGGGATAATACCCGAATAGGCTTCAGCAGTGCCGATGTGTATATCGGGCTTTACCAGTACTAAATAATAGCCTGTTAAATTAAGGTCAATAGGGTTGAGAATTTCGCCCCGCCCCGTTGCAATTGCCGGGCGATTCTCGATAAAAAAAGCGCAATCGCTGCCTAAACGGGCGGCATATTCTTTCAGCCGTTGCTTGCCTATGCTCAATTTAAACTCGCTATCCAATGCTTTCAGCACAAATGCGGCATCGGCCGAACCGCCGCCAAGCCCTGCACCCATAGGGATAATTTTGTGCAATTGCATGTAAACGGGTGGAATATCAAAATCGGCTTTTAATAAATGGTAGGCTTTCATGCACAAATTATCGTAAGCACTGCCTTCGATAGTAATCCCAGATAATTTGAACTCCGTCGAGGGGTGAGGAAGTACCTCCAGTACATCGCTTAATTTGACGGGATAGAATACCGTTTCGAGATTATGAAACCCGTCGGCACGTTTTTCGATAACATGCAGGCCTAAATTAATTTTCGCAGGGGGAAAATATAGCATAGTACGATTGATTATCCTAAATTGTCAATGCAAAATAAGCTAAAATATTCAAATAAAATAGTTAATGTTGAAAATTCGTTAAGCCCCTCCTTAACCCTCTCCAAAAGGGATGGAGCCATAAGTGTCTATGTTTTAAGACTGTGTATACTTTATTGTGCTTAACTGTTAATTAATAAGTTAACACATCAGCATATTGGTATGTTAGCGCACTCGTTGTCACGTGAATCTTTCGCATAGCATTATTAAAAAATTTGAAAGTAATTCTCACATTCTCTCTAATTTACTCATTAGCTAATTTACGCTTCATATTTCACATTGACACATTCTCACATTTTCATTATAAATTTGTGAAAAACTGAAATAAAAATTATATTTTTATACTTGGAATTTTATTTCAAGTCCTTATATATTTTGTTTTATAAATCTTAAACTTTACATATTATGCAAAGACGTAAATTTTTTAAATCGCTTGCTGTTGGTGGTTTAAGCCTAGCCGTATCTCCAGTTTTAAAAGCTACACCCCCTGTTGTACCCGCCGATGAAAAACCAGAAACCAACATCAAGGATGCCATGGCAATTCCGCGTAACGAGAATTCAATGCCCGGTAAATATCCCGGTAAAGTGGTAAAAGCAAACCATGCCAAGAGCGTTATCGACGGGCAGCCGCAAGAGCAGGCAGCCTACGATATGCTGAAAACTTGTATGTTGCAACTTACGGGCGAAACCAGCTTGTCGAAAGCATGGTTGCATTTTATAGATCCCGATGACGTTATCGGTTTAAAAGTGAATCCAGTAGCCGGTAAGCTATTAACGACTTCGCATGCCGTAACCAAATCGGTTATTAAACAGCTTGAAGAGGCAAGCATTCCCCGAAAAAATATTGTGATATGGGATAGACGCGAAATGCAGTTGCACGAAACGGATTATACCGAAGAAAATTACCCTGGAATCCGGATTATGGGAACCGAGTGTCAGGATGCCGAAGGCGGCTATTTTGATAAAGACGGTAAATTGTACAGCGAATCGAGAGTTGATAAAAATCATTATTTTTATGCCGATGTTGAGGGTGAATACGATGCCTACACTTTGCCTTTTATGGTAAATGGTGGTAAATATTCGTACTTTGCTAAAATATGTACCGAAACGGTTGACAAAATTATAAATATTCCGATATTGAAAAATGCCGGAGCATCGGTTACTTTGTGCATGAAAAATCTGGCTTACGGAGCTATCGGCAATACCGGGCGCTTGCACAAAAATTTGTGGCACGAAACCTGCGCCTATGTATGTGCTTTCCCGCCTTTGCGCGATAAAGTGGTTTTAAACATTGTAGATGGGCTTAAAGGTTGTTTCGATGGCGGCCCCGCGGCAAATCCCCAGTTTATATGCGAGTACAAAACCATGCTAATAGGAACCGATCCTGTTGCCGTTGACCGCATAGGACACGATGTGGTGATTGCAAAACGCATTGAAGAAAAAGTGCAGAAGGAGGACAAAGCTAATGCCTTAACATTTATGAACCTGGCGCAGGATTTGAAACTGGGTGTGGCTGATAGAGATAAAATTGATTTAACCGAAGTAAATTTAAGCTGAGTGAGAAAAATTATATGCATTTCGGCTTTGTTCATGCTGTTGCCAATGCTATTGGCAGGGCAAAGCTTATCGGATGTTTCGGTAAAGCGGGAGCGGAATTTTACCGGTTCGAGCTTATACGGTTTTATGAATGGCGGGGCCGATTTATATCTCGAATATGGCGTAAAGGAACTAGTAACGCGAGATGTAAATTACAAGGATGAGGATTTTACTTTTGATATTTACGAAATGCCCTCGCCTGCCGATGCTTACGGTATTTATTCCTTACATACGTTTAAATGCCAAAGGGCTGATACGCTGGATAATTTCGATTGCCTTTCGGCTTACCAGTTGCAAATGGCGGTGGGGAACAAATATCTGTCGGTTGTTTTTCCCTCGGGTTCGGCTAAGGCTAAAAAGGCTGCCAGTGAGTTAATACGCCTATATATAAATGTAGATGACGAAATTAATGTAACAATACCCGAACAATTACAAGTTAAAGCCCCGTATTCGGGCGTAGTTAAATACCTGCGGGGTTCTTTATCCGTTTCCAACGCGTTATCGTCGTTATCAAAAGTGTTTGAGGAGGTAAATTATTCGGGAATATGGCTTGCAGGCGCTAAAAATACGCCTGATAAACGAATATTGATAGAATTTATTGATAATGAATCTATAAATAAGATAAAAGAACGAATTGATAAACAGGATATCATCGGAACCGGAGAAAAATTTATTCTGATTAAATATACCGAAAAGGAAACTGGGGAAGAAGACTTCGGTTCTTTCGGTTTTTAATTTTTCTGTAAAATAATCATTTCTTTTGTAAGTTATAGAGGTGCAATATTTTATGCCTTTATTAGTTTTAGTATATAATGGAAATAATACCTCTCACTATTAGATTAGTGTAAATGCTTGACGAAGTAGTCATTATTTTCCGAATATTTTAGCCGCAAGGTTCACAAAGCTCACAATCTTTGTGTTCCTTGTGATATTTTTGTGTTGTTATAGTTAAAATTCGATTTTCAATTCCATCTACTTTTTACATTGAACTTCAACATACAAACATTTAACAATCAGTATGTATAAAATATAATTTCATGTATTTGCTCTAAAAAATCTGTATTGGCCAATATGGATTGAAATATTTTTTACCTTTATAGGTTCAATAGTTCTTAGAGGTTGAGGAGTGAAAACAGCATCGTATTATAATGTCGGATTGGATGTTGGGTCGACAACAGCTAAATTTGTTTTATTAGACAGTGCCGACGAAATCGTATTTTCCGAATACGTTCGACACAATACTCACATTGCGGAAACAGTTATCAGTATCATTAACAAGCTTAATGGAGTACTGAAGGATGATGTTGCTCTGTCGCTTAAGCTTACCGGATCGGCAGGGATGGGTATTTCCGAAAAAACAGAAGTTGCTTTTGTACAGGAAGTTATTGCCATATCGGAAATAGTTCAGGCTATGTATCCCAAAGTTCATACGTTAATAGATATGGGTGGGGAGGATAGCAAAATGATTTTCTTTTCGCCCAACCGCCCTCCCGATATCCGCATGAACGGGAGTTGTGCCGGAGGTACAGGTGCTTTTATCGACCAGATGGCGAACTTACTCAATATTCCGGTAGCCGGATTCGGAGAACTGGCGAAAAATTATACCCAAACATACCCTATTGCCTCGCGTTGTGGCGTTTTTGCCAAAACCGATGTACAAAATCTTATTAGCCGTAATGTTCCCAAACAGGATATTGCCCAATCGATATTGTATGCGGTATGCATTCAGTTGGTGAATACCTTATCGCGCGGATACGATATTCAACCGAAAGTAATGCTGGTGGGCGGGCCGTTTTCATTTATACCGGCTTTGTCCGACACCTTTCAACAAGTATTAAAAATTGATGACAACGATCTGGTCAGGTCGAAGCGCCCGACATTATTATCGGCAATAGGTGCTGCTATTCAGAAAGATGGCAGAACCGAAATTACGATAAGCGAATTTATAAAACGATTACAGAGTTCGACAATAGCCAATAAATCCAAATCGACACGTTTAACGCCTCTTTTTAATGAGAAATTGACGTATGACAACTGGATGGCCAAGCGTAATTATATGGTGATTCCACGATTACCATTAACGAAATATCGCGGGCAAAATGCTTTCCTGGGAATCGATAGTGGATCAACAACCACTAAGATAGTACTGTTGAGCGAAAATGACGAGCTATTGTTTACCCATTATGCGCCGAATAACGCCAATCCAGTGAAAGCGGTTGTCGATGGGTTGAAACAATTATATGCCGAAGTTAAAAATAATAAACCCGATATAAATATCGTACGTACGGCTGTTACCGGCTACGGCGAGGAACTGATGAAAGCCGCCTTTTCGTTAGACGATGGGATGGTTGAAACGATGGCGCATTTTGTCGCAGCTAAACATATACAGCCCAAGGTTAGTTTTATTATGGATATCGGCGGGCAGGATATGAAAGCTATTTTCGTGTGCAACGGTATTGTTAATCACATCGAACTGAATGAGGCTTGTTCGTCGGGTTGCGGCTCGTTTATCCAAACGTTTGGCAAATCGCTGGGGTATTCGGTAAGCGAATTCACGCAAAAAGCTTGTAACTCAAAGAATCCCTGCGATCTGGGGACACGCTGCACGGTATTTATGAACTCGAAGGTGAAGCAAGCCTTACGTGAAAATGCCACTGTTGATGATATTTCGGCGGGTATTGCAATTTCGGTTATAAAAAATGCCTTGTACAAGGTTTTAAAAATAAATAATATCGAAAAACTCGGAAAACATATTGTTGTTCAGGGTGGTACGTTTAAAAACCCTGCCGTTTTCCGTGCGTTGGAAGAGTTGAGCGGGGCAACAATTACCAGTTCGGATATTCCGGAGCTGATGGGGGCTTTCGGCGCGGCTTTGATAGCTAAAGGTCATTATTTGCAAACGCCTTCGACATCAAAGTTCATCGGTTTCGATCATTTAAACCAGTCCGAGAATAGCCAAACCAAGCAAGCAACTTGTAAAGGCTGCGAAAATAGTTGTACCATTAGTAGTTATAATTTCGGTAATGGTAACCGTTATTTTTCGGGCAACAAATGCGAACGGTTTATATCCAATTCGGCGCAAAAAACTGCCGAAGGATTTAACATGTTCGAATTTAAAAATGATTTGCTGTTTAACCGTATATCGATTCCAAAAGATAATAATTTGACTTTAGGTATTCCACGTGTACTGGACATGTATGAGAATTATCCGTTCTGGCACACGTTGTTTACACAGTGCGGCATACATGTTGAACTGTCGCCCCAATCGACTATGGGCCTTTATGAAAAAGGCGCAGGTACGGTAATGAGCGATAGTATTTGCTTCCCTGCAAAACTGGTTCACGGACATATTGTTGAACTGGCAAATGCCGAGGTCGACCGTATTTTTATGCCATTGGTGATGTTTGAATCGTCGGAGTTTGAGGACGCTATAAATTCATACAATTGCCCCATTGTAAGCAGTTATTCCGAGGTAATGCGCAGCGCCGTTAATCCCAGCGCTAAATACAGTACCCCTTTTGATACGCCGGTTATCAATTTTTCCGATGAAAAATTATTACGAAAAGCATGCCGGGCTTACTGCAAATCGTTAGGTATAAGCCAATCTGTTTTCAGTAAGGCTTTTAAAAAGGCAATTGTGGAACAGGTAAACTATAAAAAAGCCTTGCAGGATAAGGCAAAAGAGGTGCTGCAAAAAGCGAAGGCCGACGACCGTTATGTATTTGTACTAGCCGGGCGCCCCTACCATTCCGATGCGCTGATTAATCACAAAACACCCGAAATATTAATATCGTTAGGTTGCGATGTGGTAACAGAAGACGGTGTTGCCGAACATAATGTTTTGCTGAGCGATTTGCAAATCTGTTCGCAATGGAGCTACCCCAACCGTTTGTATGCTGCTGCCGAATTTGTAGCCACTCAGCCCAATAATGTGCAGTTTGTGCATCTGAATTCGTTCGGGTGCGGCCCCGATGCCATTGTAATTGATGAGTGTAAAGAGATTCTGGAATCGAACGGTAAAAGCTATACGATTATCCGTGTTGATGAGATTACGGCAACGGGCTCGGTTCGTTTACGTTTGCGGTCGGTTGTGGAGTCGCTTAATTTAAACCGTGATAAGGTATTAAGCAAAACCTACCGTCCAACTACGGCTGTTTTTGAGATCGAAGACAAAGAAAGGCGTACAATACTGGCTCCGCACTTATCCGATATCTATTCGCCGCTTTTCCCTGTTATATTTGAATTGGCAGGCTATAAGCTAGAAAACTTACCCAAACCCGATAAACAATCGGTTGAACTTGGCTTGAAGTATTGCAACAATGAAATATGTTACCCGGCAACCATTGTTGTGGGCGATATTATCAAGGCTTTACAGTTGGGTAAGTACGACCGTACTAAAGTTGCAGTAGGTATGACGCAAACCGGCGGACAGTGCCGTGCATCGAGCTATTTATCGTTGATAAAAAAAGCGATGATTAGCGCGGGTTTTGCCGATGTGCCAATTATATCGCTTAATTCGGGGAACATTAAAAACAATCCGCAGCCAGGTTTTAAAATCAACTGGATAAAAGTGTTGCCATCAGCGTTTATATCGATATTATTTGCCGATTCTATTGCCAAAATGTATTACTCAACAGCTCCCCGCGAAACAAATACCGGCGAAAGCCTCCGGATACGCGATTATTATATCGGGCGCTTGAACGGATTGCTTTTGGGCAAATGGGGTTTTAAAGGGATATACGCATTGCTGGATGAGGCTGTAAAGCGCTTTAACAGTATTGCTTGTAATGAGCGCTATTGTCCGCGTATAGGTGTTGTGGGCGAAATTTATGTGAAATATAACGGTTTCGGCCATCAAGATACGGTTGACTGGTTGTTGGCGCAAAAAATTGAACCGTTAATACCGCCGATACTTGAATTTTTCATGCAATCGTTTGTAAATACCAATACTAATATCGAAAACCATATCGAAAAGCGGGGATTTATGAATATCCTCATGTTTTTCCTCGAAAAATTAGGAAACCGCTATATTCATAAAACCAATGCTATATTATCGAAGTTCCGTTACTACCAGCCTTTCCATAGCATAAGACATATGGCCGAAAAAGCGGAGCAAATACTCACGCTTACCAACCAGTTCGGCGAGGGCTGGCTTATCCCGGCCGGGATTGCGGCGTTTGTCGAAAGTGGCGTAAATAATGTTATTAGCCTGCAACCTTTTGGCTGCATAGCAAATCATGTGGTATCAAAAGGTGTTGAAAAGCGGATGAAAGATATTTATACCAAGCTTAACCTGCTTTACCTCGATTTTGACGATGGAGCAGGGGAGGTGAATATTCTTAACCGTTTACACTTTATGGTAAGTATCCTGAAAAATGAAAAGGCAATAATAGCAAGTGATATATAAGCTAATTTGCTAAATTTAAATTGTTTTATATTCAATAAATTATAATTTATTCCCATATCAAAATGAGGTAATTTGATTTTTAACATTATCATAATCCTCAATTTTTCTGTACTTTTGGGTTAAACCAAAAGTACGGGAGAAAAGAAAAAAAGCTAAGAGTCTGTCTAAAATTTTAACAAATAAAATACTGGCAATCAATTGATTATTTGGCAATTATTTTGTATTTTTATGTTGTTCAAGACATTAAAGATTCGTGACACATTATCCAAGTAATCTCACCGAAAGCCAGTATCGTACAATTTTAGGCATAATCGGCGAACGACGCAATCGCAAACGTCCATTGAAAGATATTTTTGATGCTATTTTCTACCTTCTCAAGACGGGTTGTCAGTGGCGGATGCTGCCCGCCGACTTCCCGAATTGGAAGTTGGTCCACTATTATTTCAACAAATGGAG
>JAISFN010000074.1 GCA_031263585.1 Prevotellaceae bacterium
CCCGTCTTGAGAAGGTAGAAAATAGCATCAAAAATATCTTTCAATGAACGTTTGCGCTTGCGTCGTTCGCCGATTATGCCTAAAATTGTACGATACTGGCTTTCGGTGAGCTTACTTGGATAATGTGTCACGAATCTTTAATATCTTGAACAACATAAAGATACGAAATAATTACCAAATAATCAATTGATTGTCAGTATTTTATTTGTTAAAATTTTAGACAGACTCTAAAACAAGACTTTATATAGTCGGTCAATACTACGAAACCACAAAAACTCAGATTGTAAAAGTCACAAATCTAAATCAACAAAAAATAGCTGCATAATAATCAAAAAAAAGAGTGCCCACATGGGACACCCCCATTTTTGTTATATAAAACCTACTAAATTAGGCTTAAGTATTCAATAAAAGTTAATACAACATTTTGAGTTGATATTTTATAAGACAAGGCTCAAACGATCTTTGAGCTTATTGAAATTAAGAAAAGCATCAAAAAGCGGCCATTTGTGTTTGGTGAATCGCCATAGTATTTCAATCTTGTCCAGTTCAGGCGAATAAGGGGGTAGAAAATATCTATACAAGTCCAAACTTTTCCAAAACAGGATTTTCTTTTTAAAAGCCTTACTGTGACGTATGGGGTGTATTATCCAGAACAAGAATCGTCTTTTTGGAGATAGTCAGCACAAACTCATCTAAGACGGAAATTATGTCTATGGATTTAGTTGTACCCTCTATCATTTTGAAAAAGACCTTACATGCAAAATCAATTTTAAAACATTTTTTGTAGAGCATGAACTAAAAGTAAAAGTTCGCGTTAGCAAGTGTTTCGCATATTTTGTTACTTAATTGCTATTTAAAAATCAATAGCTGTCGATAGGCGTAGGGTATTTCCCATCGAATTGTGGCGGGATCCTGTGGGGGCTAAATACGAGAAATCGAAATGAACAATTTTATAGACAATACCTGTCCCGAAAGTCAGATACTTACGATTGCCGCATTCCTCACTCTCGTGGTGATAGCCGAAACGTGCAAACAGCATGTTACGGTAGCTGTATTCGGCGCCCAACGCCCATACAATGGAACGGAACCCGCCTTCGCTAATCGAACTGAACATACCGCTGATACTTGAATCGTCCAGCTTATCGGCCTTTGTCGGAACAAGCGACCGTAATAATTCCCCGACAAGCATTAAACTGTTATCCTCATTTAATCCGGCGGTTAATCCTGCCCCTAACCTGAAAAACATTGGCATAAAATAGCTCGACCCGTTTTTTTGGAAAGATACTTTTGTCCCTAAATTGTTTAACGATGTTCCGGCTGTTAGTTTTGCGGGGATCTTACCCAGCATAATATCTTTTTGAAAATAAAAACTTAAATCGGTAGCAAATCCCCATCCTTTTTTATATCCGGAGGTTGAAGGGTATAAATCGGCCAAGGCATAACGAAAGCCTATCGATCCGCCGAAGTATTGTGATAATTTACGCGCATAGGCAACATCAAACGCCAGTTGATAAGGGGATCGATTCCCTGTATATTGCAGCAGATCATCGTAAAAGTCCATATCGCCCATTGAAAAATAACGCAACGATGCGCTTGCAGACTGTAGCGAGTCAATAACGTAGTAGCCACTTAATGCCAATATATTCATATCTTTTACTAGATTGCGCAACCATGGCGAATACGATAATGTTAAACCGCTCTTTGCCTGTCCGAACAGATATTTGGATGGATTATGTTGATGCGCATAAGCATCGGTTGGCGTAGCTATTCCCACATCACCAATTCCCGCCGACCGTGAATCCATCGGTAATGTCAAAAAATCGAGCGCTGTTTGCGGGTTTTTGCTGTAACTTTTATCCTGAGCATTTAAGGATATTATTATCATGCAGATGAATATGGATAAAACGATTATGTTTTTCATATACTGGCGTTGTCGTTTCAGTTTGTACTTAATTGAGCAAGCTAATAATTAACGATACGTCAAAAATAATTAATTTCAGTTTATTTTCCAAATATACTTAAATGCGCTAATTTGCCAATGTGTTGATTTGCTTATCTACTTATTCTGTCATCCTAAGAGAAGTGAAGAATCTCTTTATATGGTGAAATACAAGACGCTTTATTAACATTCAACATGACAGGAAATATTCTCTCTCTGTTACTGTACAAATCCTTTTGCGTGGCTTTACTATTTCGTATTTTTACTTTTTAAAATTTCATTTTATGTTTGTTTTACATTCCCATGCGATACAATCGAGCGGGAGCAATGAAGTGTAAAGGCTTAATTTTCTCATTGGCTCATTAGTATATCAGCAAATTATTGCATTAATTATATAATGTAAAAAATATTCATTATATTAGTAGACTTAAAAACAGGCGAAAATGACACTTAAAGAAATCGTAAGCTTATTGCAAGCAGAGGTTATATGTGAGAATAATCACCTCGATAAAACCGTAAAATATGCTTTTGCCGCCGATTTAATGAGCGATGTACTCCGGTTGGATACCAGCGAAATGATTTTAATTACCGGGCTTGCTAATTTACAAACAATACGTACTGCGGAAATGTCGGATATTTCGTACATTCTTTTTGTCAGGGATAAGCAAATCAGTCCTGAAATGGTAGAGCTGGCAAAAGAGAGCAATATCGCCCTTATACAGTGTAAGCAAAGCATGTTTAGGGTATGCGGAGAGTTATATATCGCAGGGCTTAAACCTATCTATTAAATAGAAAAAATGGAATTTAATTTTAATATCGAAGGGGGAAATTTTTCCCATGCAGGTGCAGCATCCAGCGAGGTAAAAAAGGTATTAAAGCAATTAAATGTAGATGTATCGCTTATCAAGCGTATAGTAGTGGCGCTTTACGAAGCCGAAGTTAATGTTGTAGCCCATGCTTATGAGGGGATGATGAAAGTGGTTCTTAGCTCCGACTTTATCGAAGTTACCATAACCGACAGGGGACCGGGTATCCCTGATATTTCACTGGCAATGAAGGAGGGGTACTCTACAGCATCGCCACAGGTTAGGGAAATGGGGTTTGGCGCCGGAATGGGTTTACCGAACATAAAGAAAAATTGCGACAAACTCGAAATAGTTTCGAAAGTTAATGAAGGTACTACTGTAAAAATGACAACATTTTTTAGTTGAAAGTATCTTTTGTCAAGCGTTTCTGTTATTATATAAAATTAAAAAATATTTACATTATAATTATTGTTATATAATTTATTTTTAGCAATATAAAGTCTTGGCCTTTGCATCTTGATTCTTGCATCTGTATAATTGAATAACCATGGACCCGTTTTATCATGCACTGCAAATATCTCCTAAAGCTTGTATCGGTTGTACACATTGTATGACGGTATGCCCCACCAATGCAATCCGTATCTGCGACGGTTTGGCTACAATTAACGAGGCCGCCTGCGTCGATTGCGGGATGTGTTTAAAAAATTGTTCGCAACATGCTATTTTTGTGGAACAGGACGATTTTAACAAGATATTCAGTTTTAAACATCGTATTATTTTGATTCCTACGGTTGTATTCGGGCAATTCTCGGATGATGTTACCGAAGAACAGATTTTTGCCGAACTGCATGCCATGGGGATTACCCATGTTATTGAAACCGATCAGGCTACGGGTGTTTTAACCGAGGCGATACAAGAATATATGGAGAAGAATTACTTTCGCCGTCCCTTTATATCAGCCTTTTGCCCGGCTATTGTAAGGCTTATCCAGGTTCGTTTCCCGTCTATGTTGTCGCATGTTATTCCTTTAAAGCAGGCGTTGGACTTATCGGCGCTTTATGCCCGTAAAAAATTTATCGATCAGGGTGTTTCCGAGGAAGATATCGGAGTGTTTTACGTAACGCCGTGCGCTGCTAAAATTGCCGCTATAAAATCGCCTGTGGGTGAGGAAAAATCGCCTGTGGACGGCGTTATCAATATGGACTTTATTTATAACAAAGTACAGATGGGTATAACGCAGCACCGCGACAAGCCTTTGACACCCGTACCCGAACAAACATACCTTTCGCCCGAAGCTATTGCCTGGACGCTTTCCGAGGGTGAAGTTTCCCGTTTTAACGGCCGTTGCCTTGCCATTGACGAAATCCATAATGTTATTGATATTCTTGAAAAATTGGAAGATGAAGAGATTTCGGAAATTGATTTTATCGAGCTTCGTGCATGCGATCACTCCTGTGTAGGAGGGGCTTTAACTATCAATAACCGCTTTTTAAGTATCGAACGTTTACGCAAACGCATGAAAAATAATGCGAAGAATAAACGAAGCGTCCCCGACGATATTTTACAATACAAATCGTATTTAAAGCAGCATAGTCTTTTAAGTGGCAAGGTTTTGCCACGCTCCATCGAAAAGCTGGACGAAAATATACTGGTGGCAATGGCCAAAATGGAAAAAATAAACCGAATTATGAACTTTATCCCGAAAATTGATTGCGGCGCTTGTGGTTCACCGTCGTGCAGGGCTTTGGCCCAGGACGTTGTACAGGGAAAAGCCAAATTGAACCAATGTGTTTTTATACAGAAGGTTTTGATGAGGGACAATTTAATGACTCCCGACGAGTCGATCGAGTTATCCGAAAGAACGTGGGGAAAAGAACGGTTCCGGAAATAAAAAGAAAGAAATACATCCCTCCTTTGGAAGGGGTTGAGGGAAGCTATAATATCTAATAATATAAACAAATTGGCATGAATGTAAAAGAATTGACAGATAAACTAGAATTAACGATTTGTTCGGGCGAACAAGGATTAACCCATGAAATTAAAGGTGGGTATATATCTGATTTACTAAGCGATGTTATGGGAAATGCCAAAGAAGGGCAGGTTTGGATCACCCTGCAAACCCATAAAAATATTATGGCAATAGCATCATTGAAAGAAGTGGCCGCTATTATACTGGTTAAAAGCCGTAAGCCCGAACAAGATACTGCCGAGGTTAGCAACGACGAACAAATTCCAATTTTATCGACACCGCTCGATACGTTTGAAATTGCCGGGCGCCTGTATAAATTAATCGGAGATTAGGAAATGTATTACCTTGAAAAACTATTTTAGTAAGAGAGTTATATTTTCAATAGCAAGCTGATGATGAAAGCCGATTTGCACATACACACGGTACTTTCCCCTTGTGGTGACTTGGATATGAGTCCTGTTAATATTATTGACGAGGCTAAACGCAAGGGGCTATCAATTATTGGCATCAGCGACCATAATTCAACCCGGCAGGCGCCTGTTGTAAAGGAATACGGCGAAAAAGCAGGCATAACCGTACTTATGGGGGTCGAAATCAATACACAGGAGGAAGTGCATTGTCTAGCCTTTTTTCCCACCTTGGAACGTTTAAACGAGTTTCAGTGCTACCTCGATTTGCACCTGCCTAACATTCCCAATAATCCTGAAAAATTCGGCTACCAAGTAGTAGTGAATATCGAGGAGTCGATTATTTACGAAGAGGAGCGGATATTAGTATCGGCCATCGATGAAGATATCGAAAGTGTTGAAAAAACAGTGCACTGGCTTGACGGTATTTTTATTCCTGCCCATATTAACAAGTCTTTTGCCAGCATACTTTCACAACTTGGCTTTGTTCCCCCCGGGCTTAATTGCGATGCCCTTGAAGTAAGTTCACACATAAGCCCCGAATGTTTTTTGCAGGAAAACACTTATTTGAAAAAATATGCTTTCATCCAATCATCCGATGCTCATTATGTAGTGGATATCGGCAAGGCATATACCGAGCTGAAGTTAAACGATACATTTTTCGAATCAATCCGTAAGGCGATAGCGAATCATTTTGTCAATGTGGAACCTAGTTAAAGTTCCAGAGATCTGAATTATATATACTTAAAACAGCATAGCATAATGCTATCTATTTAGAAATAAATTTATTATTTGGTGTTTATTTTTTTGTCAATTGTGATCGGGGCAAATGCATGAAAAAACAACAAAACATCAGATTGTTTACACTCAGTAATATAATTCTAATTATTGATATGAAAAATGAAAAATATCGGATTATCTGCGGTGAGCTTGCATAGCACGGTTACTTCGTGCTATGCA